>CAYXPO010000419.1:2632-4843 GCA_964466925.1 uncultured Nitrospirales bacterium | reverse complement strand
CTTTGGTGAAGACTTGTACAATTACAACTCCGTGGTGTTGGGCGTGTGTGATGCGATGGCGGCCCCGGAGATTGTTTATGCCGCGTACCGGGCCTTTGACGCGTTCCGCTGCGGCGCGTCCTACCACACCGGTTCCAACCTGTTTCTGTTCTCCACCAACCACTCCCTGCTGGAACAGACCGATAAGGCGTTCGCCCTCCTGGAAGCACTGCCCTTCGAGAAGATTTACATCAATGTGGGCTGGGAGGCGGCCACGGACGCCGCGTTGTCACGATTGGGAAAACAACAAACCGCGCAGGAGGTGTTTTGGGGCATGGAGAAGGCGGGCGCGATTAACCGCGGCACCGGCAAGGTCAACATCTCCGGCAACTTTATCCTGGCCGAAGGGTTCGAGTGTGGCAGCATCGTGGACGCCATCCAAACCACCCGCTATTGCGGGCAACTCTATCTGTCCCCCCTCCAAGGCCAGTGTGGCAGTGGCCGGGCACTCAACGATTTCTATACCGTCCGAAATGGCGCCCCCTCGGACGTGCGGGTGCATCTCTACACCATGCAACGGATGTGAGGCGACGTCCGGCATCCGGCGGGTTTGTCAGTTGCAATGGCGCGGTCCGCTCTCCCGTGCTTAAGCTGGAGCCTTCCCTGATCCGCGCCGGACCGCCAAGAAGCTGCTTCACCCGTATCCACAACACACGGGAGAAAACGAACAAAGAGCCCTTGCCGCGCATGCCGAACGGACGGCTTTTTTTTGAACACTCCGGAAGTAATTCCGCACAATAGGTGTTTATGGAAAGCGCTTGGCGGCGGGACATGCTTCGCCGCACCCGGGAAAAACAGGAGGTTGTCATGCGAAGATGGTCTTGGCGGCTGATGATGGCCTTGGCATGCGGCGTGTTCTGGATAAGGCCGGCATCCGCCCAGCCCGGCCTGGCCGAACCGAAGGTGGCCTATAAAGCCGTGCTCGAAACGGACGCCGCGCATCCGGGTTCCTCGGTGCGCGCCGTTTTCCTGTTTACCCTGGACAAGGGATGGCACGTCAATTCCAACAAGCCGCTGGACGAGTTTTCGATTCCCACCGAATTTACCCTCTCGGACACGCCCGGATTCACGGCCGCGAAGGTGGTCTATCCCAAGCACAAGGTGGTCAAATTAAGTTTTTCCCCCGATTCCCTCGCGGTCTATGAAGCGGAATTCAGCATCGGCGTGGTAATTGCGGTCGCCGAAGACACGGAACCGAAAACCCACGCCCTGAAAGCGCAATTGCAGTATCAAGCCTGCAACGACAAGGCGTGTGCACCGCCGAAAACGCTCGATATGGAATTTCCGGTGAAGGTGGTCCCCAAGGAACAGGCATTGACGCCGCAGGCGCAGGACGTGTTCAAATCCATTGCCTGGACCGCGGACGAAGAGAAAAAGCCGGACGCGGAAAAAAAAACTGACGCCGTAACGTCCGCCGGGGCTGTGGGAGGCGATTGGCGTGCACTGGCGGGGGCGTTTCGGGAAACCGGGCGGCTGGGGGGATATGCCTCCACCAAGGAATTCCTGGCGTTCCTGCAAAACGCCGAACAGGGCAAAAAATCTTCCGATACCTTCGCGGACAAAAGCGTATGGCTGGTGGTGCTGCTGGTGCTGGGAGGGGGATTGGCGCTTAATTTGACCCCCTGCGTACTGCCGCTGATCCCCATCAACATTGCCATCATCGGCGCGGGCGCCCGGGCGGGTTCACGCGGGCGTGGATTTGCGCTCGGCGGTATATACGGCGCGGGAATAGCGGTCGTTTACGGCCTGCTGGGGCTGGTGGTGGTGCTGGGGGTGTCCAGCGCCTTTGGCGCGATCAATTCAACCCCGTGGTTTAATGGCGGGATTGCCGCATTGTTCTTTCTCCTTGCCCTGGGGATGTTCGAGGTGATCAACATTGACTTCTCGAAGTATCAGGCAAAGGTGGGGCTGCGCCGCAATGAAAAAGGGAGTTTTGCGGCGGCCTTCGTGATGGGTTCGATTTCCGCGCTGCTGGCCGGCGCCTGCGTGGCCCCCGTGGTGATATATACGATTGTTTACGCCCAGGATCAATATGCCAAGGGTTCCTGGATGGCCTTGCTTTTGCCGTTTTTGCTGGGCGTGGGCATGGCGCTGCCCTGGCCGTTCGCCGGCGCAGGGCTTTCTTTTCTCCCCAAACCCGGCGCATGGATGACCCGCGTGAAACAGGCCTTC
>CAYXPO010000419.1:0-2622 GCA_964466925.1 uncultured Nitrospirales bacterium | reverse complement strand
TCGGCGTATTCATCCTGCTCTTTGCCCTGTATTATGGCCATCTGGCCTATAGCCTGTTCAGCGAGCAGCACGGCGTGGACCGGAACGCGGTGGAAGACAGCGCCGCCCACGCGGACGACTGGATGAGTTCATTAGACGCCGGACTGACGCAGGCGCAGGCGGAAAAGAAACCCGTGCTGCTCGATTTCTGGGCAAGTTGGTGCAAAAATTGTCTTGTGATGACCAAAACGACCCTGAAAGACCCGGCGGTGCAGGAGCGGCTCAAAGGGTATGTGAAGATCAAATATCAAGCCGAAGACCCCAACGTATCCCCGGTGAAAGACGTTTGGGAACATTACAAATTGCTGGGTCTGCCCACCTATATCGTGCTGCACCCAATGCCCTGAACGACGACTTCTAATGATACGCCCGAAGTTGATTGGAAACTTAATGTCATCAGTTTGACAGCTAGTGTCCAGAAGGCATATAGTTTGCTTTGTCGCTAGATGAAGTGAAAAAGGCTCCGTTGCATCAGTGTCTTGAAGTATCAGAACTATCGACAGAACAACTCAAACTAGGCAAAGGGTATCTACCAATGAAGAACCTGAAGTGGGTTGTGGGAATTGTTGTCTTCGTTCTCGTCATCTTCGCTGTTGTCATTGCGATACAAAAGCCAACTAACCTGCAAAAAGCCGCATTTATTCGTGTTGGATATCTTCCATCATTGGCGGCGAGTCCCATGTATGCAGCAATAGCGCAAGGTTTTTTTACCGAGGAGAATCTGCACGTCAAAATTCAAGAAATTTATAGCGGTCCGGAACTCATTAACGTGTTGCAGGGAAAATCCGTGGATATAGCTTTTGGCGTAGTACCACCCCTTGTATTAGCCCGTGAGAAGGGACTTTCCATAAAGAGTATTGTCGGGGCATCAATTGACAGTGCTCAAGTCAGAGAACACCGTATTATACTTCCGCCCGATTCCACTATTGCTCAGGGAAGTGACCTTAAAGGGAAGAAGATCGCTGTGGTAGCGGAGGGCACATCTGACTATTTCGGGCTACTTCAATACTTGGAGAAGCATAGTCTTCAGGAAAGCGACGTGGAAATCGTCAAGACTCCCCATCCTGAAATGATATTTGCTGTGTCCAGCAAGGCCGTTGCTGCTGGTTGTTGTATCGAACCATTTATCACTATTGGGGATATCCAGGGCAAGATTAAGGTGTTCGACTTCTACTATCCTGATGAACCTACCGAGATTGGCACCTATCTCGCCCATGAGGACTTCATCAATTCAAATCCCGATGTCGTTGCTCGTTTCGTTCGGGCGATAAAGAAAGGAAACAAGTACTGCAACGATCACTCAAAACTTCGCGCACTTCTGCCTAACTTGGAGCAGTATGGTGTCAAGTTTAAGCTGACCCCCGAAGCTGCGGCTAAAGTCACCATCATGGAATTCAGAGACTCTCTCACAGAAGCAGGCATAACAAAGACCATGAATCTGCTTCTCAAACACGGGGATCTCACACAACAAATTGATGTCAAGCAATGCATCTACAGGACGGAATAGTATGGTCCCCGATATCATCCTTCGCGTCACAGACCTCAAAAAGTGCTTTCCTCGCGAAGGCGGAAGCTTGAGTGTGTTAGGCGGCCTCTCGTTTGACGTGAGACGTGGTGACTTGATTAGCATTGTGGGCCCCAGCGGTTGCGGCAAAACAACCTTATTGGAGATATTGGCGAGACTCCAAAAGCCAACCTCCGGTAGCGTCGAATTCACCAGCATACGGAATAACGCGGACCTGCATTCAAACATTTCGCTGATCGTCTTTCAGCAGTATAATCGCAGTCTCTATCCCTTCATGAAGGTCGCGGCGAATGTCAGGTTTACCCTTGACGCAATCAAGGATATGAGCCATTCAGAAAAGGATACCCGTGTTGACGAAGCTCTCAGAGTTACTGGCCTTTCATCGTTTTCTTCCTACTATCCGTGGGAGTTATCCGGCGGGATGCAGCAACGCGTTGCACTAGCTCGGGCGATTGCCGCCCGCCCAATGACTCTATTACTTGATGAGGCCTTCGGCTCCCTTGACACACAAACCAGGTCAGACTTGGAAGACGAACTACTGGCCTTGGCTGAAAGGTACGACTTGACCGTGCTTTATGTGACGCATGATATCGATTCTGCCATCTATTGTGGACGATGTATAATGGCCTTAAGTGCTCTGCCGGCTAAGGTCCTCGCATTGTTTGAGAATGAAATTCCGTTTCCACGTAATCAGATTGAAAGTCGCCGAGATCAACGGTTTCTTGACTATCGTGAAACTTTGTTCAAACTCCTTAAAAATGAAACAAATCACATTACAAAGAATCAATGATCGACTTGTACCGCTCATTTGCCCCTGCATCTTCTTGATGATTTGGGAGACTGTTGGGCATTTCCGTTTTGCCTTGCAGCCACTTCTCATCTCAGTGGGCTTTGATATCAGTCGGGTTCCTGACTTCTCATTCTTGCTCCCGGTAAGTCAGATAGCTCCAACGTTTGTCCAACTGTTCATATCCGGTGAAATTTTCTCATATCTCTGGGCCACAACTTGGCGTTCATGTGTCGGGTTTCTGTTTGCGGCTCTGCTCGGCTTTGTTGTT
>CAYXPO010000418.1:0-4854 GCA_964466925.1 uncultured Nitrospirales bacterium | reverse complement strand
AACTTGCCTACAAGCCGCCTTCCGCTACGGCCCCATCACCGGTCTGGGCATGGCGTCCCACTGGCGCGGCCTCACAATTGCCTTGAAACATACGGGAAAAGAATCAAAATCGTTCATTCACCGCTTCAGGCGATGGGCATAAAGGCTTTACTGGAAAAGTTGCCCCGGACGCCGGTTATTTGGTATGATGCGCTGCTCAACCAAGCCTTTCCATGAATGGAAAGCAATACCCTTGCAAAGGAGGTGACAGTCAGTTGAGAACTTACGAAGCGCTGTACATCGTGTCGCCCGAAGTGGACGACGATGGCATCCAGACGATAGTCACGGACGTTGAAACGCTGGTAACCAAGAATGGCGGGACTATTGTGCGCTCGGAAAACTGGGGCCGGCGAAAGATGGCCTATATTGTGAAGAAGCATACGGAAGGCAACTACGTGCTGCTTCGCTTCACGGCCAATCCGGAATTTGTCGCGCGGTTGGAGAGCTATTTCAAGCTTTCCGAGGCGATAATCCGTTATCTCGTGGTCTACTTTGATGAGCACACCCTGCAATTGGAAGCGGAGCAACAACGCCGCCGTGAGGAAGAAATCCGCGCGGGAGCGATGTCTCGCCGCCGCAGCGAAGATGAAGATGATGAGGATGACCCCATTCCGATTGCCGTGGGACGCCGTTCCCGCCGCGATTTGGATGAGGACGATGACGAAGACGACTATAACGAGTAACGGAACAGGGGAAAACGTATGAGCGACCTCCGCGTACCTGATTTGAACCGAGTGTTTATCGCGGGCCGGTTGACACGCGACCCGGAGTTGAAATACACGAGTTCGGGCCGGGCGTATTGCCGGTTCAGCATCGCGAACACCCGCTACTACAAATCCAAGGAAGGCGAACGCCGGGAAGACACCACGTTCGTGAGCGTTTCCGTGTGGGACAAGCAGGCGGAATGGATGGGCGAGCGCTTGAAAAAGGGCCGCCCGGTGTTGCTCGAGGCACGGCTCCGCAGCTATGACTTCGAGGACAAGAATACCGGCCAGAAGGTGAGCCGCCTGGAATTGGACGCCCAGCGGGTGACCCCGCTGGACTGGGAGGACGATGGGCGCGGTGCGCGTTCCGCGCCGCCCGCCGAAGGACGGCCCGCCCCGGAACCCCGGATCATTGACGAGCCCCCGCCGGAGGACGACATCCCGTTTTAACCCGTTTGGAACGTAATAGAGGCCGCGCGCTTCTTTTATAGAGGAACAAGCAATCCATGGCGAAAATCTCGGCGAAAGCCAAAGCTAAGGTCCGCTTAAAGCGGTCCAAGCGCAGAAAAAAGAAAAAGCCACTGCGCACCAAGGTGTGCCGGTTGACGGTGGACCGGGTGGTGTACATTGACTATAAGGACGTGGCCATGCTCAAGCATTACGTCACGGAGCGTGGCAAGATTATCCCCCGGCGAATCACGGGAGCGAGTGCCCGGCATCAGCGGATGCTGACGCGCGCCATCAAACTGGCGCGGCAGATTGCGTTGCTGCCGTATGTGTCGGACTGACCGGGAAACCGGGTTCGGTTATCGGCCATGTGGGCATACTGCATAGTATTCACGGGACTGTTTGCCGTGGCCAGCGGCTGTGCCGCAAGCGGATTGCATCCGCTGGCCATGGTGCTGTTTCCCGTGCCGGTGGCGCTCTACGAAGCGCTGGGCCTGCATCGGCGGAGCCGCGGGCTGGTGGCCTGCGCCGCGCTGGCGGCGGCTTGGACGACGCTGTCCGCGCCTGTGGCGGTGGTGTATGGCCTTACGGCGGCGGTGGGGCTGGTGATTGGCGTAGCTTCGCGGCGGCGCTGGTCTTTCGGGCAGTGCGTGGCGGTGGTGACGGTGCTGGCGTTTCCCCTGATGGCGGCAGGCATGTTGAGCCATTGGGAAGAGGCGCGGCACGAAGCCACCATCTGGCTGAATGCCCGGATCGCGGAGCTTCCGGCGGCCGCCGGGGCCGGTGAAAACGTCACACAGGCCGCGGCGGTGGAGATGCTGAAGTGGCTGGACGTGAACTGGCCGTACCTGAGCCTGGGCATGGTGTTTGGCACCATGTTTCTGGGCGCGGTGACGGCGGTGGCGCTGGTGACGGGCCGGCTGCACCGGCTGGGCGCGGAAACCCTGCGCGGGTTTTTCCGGGAAATGCGCACGCCGGAGTGGCTGGTATGGCTGGCCATTTTTCTGGCGGCCCTGTGGTTCTTGGATCGGCGTTGGCCGAACGACACGCTGCGCATGGTGACATGGAACAGCGCGGTCGGGTTGGCCTTTGTATATTGGGTGAACGGGTTTTCGATTTTGCTTTTCGCGATGAATGCGTTCAAACTGAACCCGTTCCTGTTTTACACGATTATTCTCGGGTTGTTTTACTTGAATTTGCAGCCGGTGCTGTGCGCCATCGGGTTTTTCGACACCTGGTGGGATTTCCGCCTGCGGTTCGCCCGCGCGGCGCAGGCCCGGCTCAACCGGCCGCCCGGGGATAATGAAACTTGAGCAACGAAGGAGCAGGAGTGCCATGAAGGTTATCTTGTGTGAGGACGTCGAAAACCTGGGCTCGATGGGCGCCACGGTGAAAGTGGCGGACGGCTATGCGCGCAACTATCTGATCCCGCGCAAGCTGGCGGTGGGCGCGGATTCCGCCACGGCCAAGCAGATCGAGCATGAACTGGCGATTATCAAGCGCAAGGAAGAGAAGCGCCGCGCGGAATTGACGAAGTTCGCCAAGCAGATTGACGGCGTAACGACGGAATTCCAGATGCGGGCCGGCGAAGAGGACAAGCTCTTCGGCTCGGTCACCAACGTGATGATTGCCGAGAAGCTTCAGGAGATGGGGCACGCGGTGGACCGCAAATCAATCCACCTCGACGAACCCATCAAATCGCTGGGCATCTTCACGGTGCCGGTGAAACTGGGCGGCGGCATCGAAGCCCAGGTCAAGGTCTGGGTCAGCAAACTCGCCGAGGAAACAGAAGCAGCGCCCGAAGGAACCGAATAAGGTGTCGGACCGGCATGAGCCCCGCGCATCGTCCGGGGGCGCGGCGGTCTTCGACCGCACCCCCCCGCAGAGCATAGAGGCGGAGCGTTCCGTCCTCGGGGCCATGCTGCTCAGTCCGGATGCCGTCGGAGCCGCCGTGGAAATTCTGCGGGACCAGCCGGCGGACACCTTTTACGTCGAGGCGCACCAGCACATCTACGAGGCCGCGCTGGTGCTCTTTCAGCGCAACATTCCGGTCGACACCACCACGGTCATCGAGCAATTGAACCGGAATGCCACGCTGGAAGCGGCGGGCGGCGGCGCTTATATCGCCGACCTGACGGGTGCCGTGCCCACCTCCGCCAATGTCGAGTATTATGCGCGGCTGGTGATGGAGGCGGCGCTGCTGCGGAAGCTCATCGCCACGTGCACGCGCATTGCCGGGGACGCCTACAAACCGCAGGTGGAAGTGGACGCCCTTCTGGACCGGGCCGAGAGCGATATTTTCAATATCGCGGAAAAGCGCCAGCTTAACCCCATCCATAAAATCGGCGATCTCCTCGAGGAAGGCATCGAGCGCATCGAAGCGCAGATGAAGTCGTCGGGCATCACGGGCATCGCCAGCGGTTTCTCGAAACTCGACGAAATGCTCTCCGGTTTTCAAAAATCCGACATGATCGTGCTCGCCGCCCGGCCCTCGGTGGGGAAAACCGCGTTTGCGCTGAATGTCGCGGCCCATGTGTGCAACCACCTGAACAAAGGCGCGCTATTGTTCAGCCTGGAAATGGCGAAGGAACAACTGGTGCAGCGCATGCTCTGCCTGGTGGGGCACGTGGATTCCGCGCGGCTGCGCTCCGGGTATCTCGCGCACAATGAATTTCCCAAGCTGCAACAGGCGGCGGCGCTGTTGAGCCGGGCCAATTTCTACATTGATGAAACCCCCGGCATCAGCGTGCTCGAATTGCGCTCCAAGGCCCGGCGGCACGCGGCGCAGCGCGAGGTGGACCTCATCATCGTGGATTACCTCCAGTTGATGACCGGGGCCACCCGCTCGGAAAACCGGCAGGTGGAAATCGCCGAGATTTCACGGTCCATCAAAGGATTGGCCCGCGAGCTGCGCGTCCCGGTGATCGCCCTCTCCCAGCTCAGCCGCGAGGCGGAAAAAGACGAGTCGGGCACGCCCAAACTGGCGCATTTGCGGGAGTCCGGGGCCATCGAACAGGATGCCGACGTGGTGTTGATGCTGACGCGTCCCCGGGAAAAGGATGCGGCCAGCGAAAACCATGTCCGCCTGCATATCGCCAAACAACGCAACGGCCCGACCGGATTTGTGGACCTGGTGTTTGAAAAGAACATCCAGCGGTTCGGGATGCTGGCCGAAGGCGTGGGCGGCAAGGAGACCTCGGGCACCCGCGACTACGATGTGGATTATGTTCCGGAAGAATTTGAAGATGATACGCCCTTCTGAGGCAGGCGGTGCGCATGAGAGCAGGGTAGAGTAAATCTTGTTTTCCATGTCCGTGCTCCCTACAATGCACGGCTCAGCAACGGGCAAAGGCCCCAAACGAAGTTAACCCCCAGGCCGGAGCGCCTGGATCAAGCAGGAGAAGAACGCTATGTTTCGCGGTTCCATCGTCGCGCTGGTGACGCCCTTCAAATCCAACTTTGAAATTGACTTCGACGCCTACGGGCGCCTGATTGATTTCCAGATCGCGAAAGGCACCAACGGCATCGTGCCCTGCGGATGCACGGGCGAAGCCGCCACCCTTTCCCACGAGGAACAGAAAAAATGCATCCGCTTCGCCGTCGAACGCATTGCCGGGCGTGTGGCCGTCATTGCCGGCACCGGTTCCAACAATACGCGCGAGGC
>CAYXPO010000417.1:0-4860 GCA_964466925.1 uncultured Nitrospirales bacterium | reverse complement strand
GTGCTGGCCAACCGTGCCCTGGAACTTCTGGGGGAGCCTCGGGGCGCGTATCACCGGATTTCCCCGTTGGACGATATCAACTTGCATCAGTCCACGAATGACACCTATCCCACCGCGCTCCGCCTCGCGGCCATCGGCCTGTTGCGGGGTTTGGAAGAGCGCGTGGTGATGCTGGTCGAGGCCTTCCAGGAAAAGGAAAAGGAATTGGCGCATGTGGTGAAGGTGGGCCGTACGGAGTTTCAGGACGCCGTGCTCACCACGCTGGGCCGTGAGATGGGGGCGTATGCGGAGGCGTTTGCGCGGGACCGCTGGCGGATATACAAGTGCGAGGAGCGTTTGCGGGTGGTGAATTTGGGCGGCACCGCCATCGGCACCGGTCTGGCGGCGCCCCGGCAATACATTTTTCGTGTGGTGGAGGCCTTGCGTGATTTGACCGGGATCGGCTTCGCGCGTGCGGAGAATCTGGTGGAAGCCACGCAAAACGCGGATGTGTTCGTCGAAGTTTCCGGCATTCTCAAGGCATGCGCGGCGTCCCTGCTGAAAATCTGCACCGACCTGCGCGTGCTGTCGTCGGGGCCGGAAGCGGGTTTGGGGGAAATCCTGCTGCCCGAACTTCAGGCAGGTTCCTCGATTATGCCCGGCAAGGTGAATCCCGTGATTCCGGAAGCGGTCAGTCAGGCCGCCATGATGGTCATGGGGTATGACACGGCACTAACCTATGCCTGCGCCCAAGGGAACCTGGAA
Organism: uncultured Nitrospirales bacterium; assembly: GCA_964466925.1. Lineage (GTDB taxonomy): Bacteria > Hydrogenedentota > Hydrogenedentia > Hydrogenedentales > CAILVY01 > CAILVY01. The sequence continues at coordinate 4,116 of CAYXPO010000417.1, read as the reverse complement.
TTGAATGCCTTCATGCCGTTGATTGCCGAATGCCTGTTGACCAGTGTTGACCTGCTGGCGCGCGCGTGTGAATTACTGGCCACCCGGTGTGTGGCGGGCATCCGGGCCGATGAAGAACGCTGCCGGGCGCATGTCGAGGCTTCGACCGCCGTGGCCACCGCACTCATCCCCGCCCTTGGGTATGAACGCGTCTGCGCCTTGGCCCGGGCCGCCTCCGAAGCCAAGCGCACCGTGCGTGAGACCGTTGTGGGCGAAGGCCTGTTGACCGCCGCCGAATTTGACGCCCTGATTACCCCGGAGGCGGTATGCCGTCTTGGCATGCCGGACCTGCCCGTTCGTTGAAAGGAATTTCATGCAGTCCACACCCAAATCCATGCGTTTGCATATCGGACTCTTCGGGCGCCGCAATGTGGGCAAGTCCAGCCTGCTCAATGCCATTACCCGCCAACAGGTCTCCATCGTTTCCGAACAGGCAGGCACCACCACCGACCCGGTCGAGAAGCCCATGGAGCTGCTGCCCCTTGGGCCGGTGCTGTTCATTGACACGGCGGGCATAGACGATGTGGGCGCCTTGGGGGAATTGCGCATTCAAAAAACCCGCCAAGTCTTCGACCGGACGGATTTGGGGGTCATTGTAACGGAGGCCGGGGAGTGGGGGGACTTCGAACAGGAACTCCTGCGGGAACTGAAATCCCGTGCCATTCCCATCCTTGTTGTATTTAACAAATCCGATCAAAAAACGACACATAACGACGTAAAAAACATACTAACAAATGATAATATACGAATAGTAGAGACGTCAATCATCCAAAATACAGGCATCCTGGAGTTTCGTCAGGCGCTCTTGGATAGCGCCCCCGATGAGTTCGTGAATACGCCCACCATTCTTGGCGACTTGGTGGGGCCGGGAGAGATGGCGGTGCTGGTGGTGCCGATTGACAAAGAAGCGCCCAAGGGCCGCCTCATTTTACCGCAGGTTCAATCCATTCGTGATCTTTTAGATTCGGATGCGTGGTGTTTGGTCGTTAAGGAGCGGGAATTGAAGAGTGCGTTGGAACGTCTTCTACTACCGCCCAAGTTGGTGGTCACCGATTCCCAAGCCTTTCTTAAAGTGGCGGCGGATACCCCAAGAAGCGTCCTTATGACGAGTTTTTCGATTCTTTTCGCGCGTTTTCGTGGGGATTTGACGGCCCAGGTTCTGGGAACCATGGCGATTGATACTTTGAAACCCGGGGACCGCATTCTGATCGCGGAGTCGTGCAGTCATCACCCGATAGCGGATGACATTGGCCGGGTGAAAATTCCCCGTTGGCTGACCCAGTATGTCGGGGGGAAGCTGGCGATTGACCATGTGCAGGGCCATGATTTTTATCAGGACTTGGCCCCTTACAAGCTGGTGATTCATTGCGGCGCATGCACGGCGAACCGGCGTGAGATGCTGAGCCGGATAATGTATTGCCGCCAAGCGGGAGTACCCATCAGTAATTACGGTTTGACCATTGCCTACAGTCTGGGCATCTTTGAACGGGCGCTTGAACCATTCCCGGCGGCATTGGAAGCCTTCCAAGCGGCACAAGCGGTGCGAAAAAGGAATGAACCATGCCGCTGACCGAACTGGAAATTTTACAGTGGCTGCGGGAACCGGACGAAACGAAGGTGGAAGAACTCTACCGCGAGGCGGACCGGGTTCGGCATGAGAATGTGGGGGATGCGGTCCACCTTCGGGGGCTGATCGAGGTGTCCAATATCTGTTGCCGACAATGCGCCTATTGTGGCATTCGGGCGGGCAATGCTTCCCTTGAACGGTACCGGCTGAGCCGGGAAGAGATTTTGGCGTGCGCGCGGCAGGCTGTCGCGTTTGGCTACGGCACGGTGGTGATGCAAGCCGGGGAGGATTACGGTATCGAACGCGCCTGGATGGCCGATATTATCCGGACGATCAAACGGGATACGCCGCTGGCGGTCACGCTGAGTTTGGGGGAACGTCCGGAGGAAGACTTGCGTGCATGGCGTGAGGCGGGGGCGAACCGCTATTTGCTGCGCTTTGAGACCTCCGACCCGGACCTGTTTTCCCTGATCCATCCCCCCGCACCGGGAAAAACGCCTGAAAGCCGGGTTGATCAACTAAAGCGGTTGCGGACGATGGGGTACGAAATCGGCAGCGGCGTGATGGTGGGCATTCCCGGGCAGACCTACGCTTCCCTCGCCCATGACATTGCGCTTTTTGGCGCACTGGACCTTGACATGATTGGCGTGGGACCGTATCTGCCGCATCCGCAAACGCCCTTGGGTTCGGGCGTGTTGCGCCCCGACGTGGCCGAAGAAGAACAGACGCCGAATTCCGAGCATTTGACGTACCGGGTGGTGGCGTTGACGCGGCTGATGTGCCCGCAGGCCAACATCCCCAGCACCACCGCCTTGTCCACGCTCAACGCCGAAGAGGGCCGTGCATTGGGTTTGCAACGGGGGGCGAACGTCGTTATGCCGAATCTCACCCCGGCATGCTACCGGGCGCTCTATGAGATTTATCCGGCGAAATCGTGTCTTCGGGAAACCGCCGCCGATTTTCACGATCAATTGATTGCGCGCATCCGGGCGATGGGCCGGGAAATAGGACGGGGTCCCGGCGGACGATGAATACCGGTGTGAACCCAGTGCGATGGGACCGCGCCCCGATGGACATTTTCGTTGAAAAGTTGCGTACAGGGGAAAGACAGCGGTATGAGGTTGGAGTATACTATGGGCATAACGGTTTAAGGGGCGGATGGCTGGCGTTATGCCGGGATAGCTTCTCTGCGTGATAAATGGAAGGATACGGATATGAATTATGTTCGCTTTGGAAAAACCGGAATATTGGTTTCGGAACTGTGCTTGGGCACAATGACTTTTGGCAATGAAGCCGATGAAACCACGGCGCGTGCCATCATGGACCGCGCCGTGGAGTTGGGCTTCAATTTTTTCGATACGGCGCATAATTACAACAAGGGCGAGACCGAACGCATCGTGGGCCGCTGGATGGGCGCGCGCCGCAAGGAGATCATTCTGGCGTCCAAAGTGTTCTTTCCCGCGGGCGGCGGGCGCAATGATCAGGGCACGTCCCGCCGCAACGTACTTTTCGCGGTGGAAGAATCCCTGCGCCGGCTCCAAACGGACTATATCGATCTGCTGTACCTGCATCATTGGGATGAAAATGTGGCCCTCGAGCAAACCCTGTCCGCGATGCATACCTTGGTGGAGCAGGGCAAGGTGGTGTATTGTGGCGTGTCGAATTTTTCCGCTTGGCAGGTGATGAAGGCGATATCCGTGGCCGAAGCCCGAAACTATCCGCCGATCATCTGCATGCAGCCGATGTACAGCCTTGTGAAACGCCAGGTGGAGGTGGAGTTGCTGCCGCTGGCGCAGTATGAGAAACTGGCGGTTTGTCCGTATAACGTCATTGGCGCCGGTTTGCTCACCGGAAAATACTTGCAAGGGGGCACGGGCCGCATCAGCGAAACCGAGATGTACCGGCAGCGCTATGCCAATCCCGTGTATGGTGAGATTGCAGCCAAATTTGTGGCGTACGCCAAGGAAAAGGGGCAATCGCCCGCGGCGCTGGCGGCGGCCTGGGTGATGAGCCATCCCCTGGTAACATCCACGATTGTCGGCGCGCGCAACATGACGCAATTCGAGGATACCCTGGGGTGCTTAAACCTCCGGTTGACCCCGGAACAGCGCGCGGAGATTACCGCCCTTTCGGTGGACCCGCCCCTGGCCACGGACCGCGAGTCCATGGACGCCGTGAAGACCCGCGGCTGGTAGGCGGCGGCTTAGTTTAGTTTACGCCGATACGGGCGGGTGGTTCGCCCACGCGGCTGTCGTCAATGGTGGTGAACAACTCCGAGATGTTGCCGAGCGCGGTAACGTCCAATCCACCGTAGGAACCGCCGCGGTAGCCGCCCCGGTTTCCGCCATAGCCGCTATTGCCCTGATACCCGCCGCCATAATTCCCTCCGTAGCCTCCGTAGGACCGTTGGGAATATCCGCCACCGTAACTGGAGGCGCCATACCCATATTGGGTGCTGCTTCCCCGCGCAGGATTACTCAACACCACCTTGGGCAGGGTGTCTGCCGCGC
>CAYXPO010000416.1:0-4865 GCA_964466925.1 uncultured Nitrospirales bacterium | reverse complement strand
TGACAGCCTTTTTAACACCTATGTAAAGGCGGCGACGGATGCGGTGGGGAAACGGGTGGGCTGGCTGGTGAGCGTGTTTCATGACAATGCGGGCATCATCCGCTTTGATGAAAACAACCACTTTGCACTGAAGGTGGAGACACACAACAGCCCCTCGGCGCTGGACCCGTACGGCGGCGCGATGACCGGCATTGTCGGGGTCAACCGCGATATCCTGGGCGCGGGAATGGGCTGTGAATGCATTTTCAACACGGACGTGTTCTGTTTTGCTTCGCCGTTTTTCGAGGGGGATATCCCGGAGCGGCTGCTGCATCCCCGGCGTGTGCTGCGCGGGGTGCACGCGGGTGTGAAGGACGGAGGCAATCAGAGCGGCATTCCCGACATCAATGGCGCCATTGTGTTCCATGAACGCTTCCTGGGGAAGCCGCTGGTGTTCTGCGGCACAGGCGGGCTGATTCCCACCAAGATTGCCGGCCGGCCCAGCGAAGAGAAGGCGGCGCGCCCAGGCGACTTGATCGTGATGACCGGCGGGCGCATCGGCAAAGACGGCATCCACGGCGCGACCTTCTCCTCGGAAGAACTGCACGCGGGCTCCCCCGTGACGGCGGTGCAGATTGGCGATCCGATTACCCAGAAGAAAATGGCGGATTTCCTGATTGAAGCGCGCAACCTCGGCCTGTTCACCTGCATTACCGACAATGGGGCGGGCGGCTTGTCCTCGAGCATCGGCGAAATGGCGCAGAAACCGGGCGGGGCCGTCCTGCATCTGGAGCGCGCGCCCCTGAAGTACGCGGGGCTTGCCCCCTGGGAAATTTTCCTGTCGGAAGCGCAGGAACGCATGTCACTGGCGGTGCCGCCGGACAAACTGGATGCCTTCATGAACCTGGCCAAGCGCCGCGAAGTGGAAGCCACGGTGCTCGGCGAATTCTCCGATTCCGGCTTTCTGGAATGTTTTTACGGCGGCAAGCGCATCGCCGCGCTGTCCATGGCGTTTCTCCACAAGGGTGTGCCCAAGATGCATTTGGAGGCCCGCCTCGACCCGCCGGAACGCGCCAAGGAAATCATTATCGAAGACACCGACCTCACCGCGGACCTCAAAGCGGTGCTGGGGTCGTTGAACGTGTGCAGCAAGGAAACCTTCGTGCGCATGTACGATCACGAGGTTCAGGCGCAGAGCGTGCTGAAGCAGTTCCAGGGCGTGGATAATGACGGCCCCGGGGACGCGGCGGTGATTCGCCCCGTGCGCGGTTCCAAACGAGGGCTGGCCGTCGCCTGCGGGCTCAGCCCGAAATACAGCGATCTCGACGCCTACCACATGATGGCCTGCTCGATGGATGAAGCGGTGCGCAATCTCATTGCCGTGGGCGCAAAGATCGGAACCATCGCCGGGCTGGACAATTTCTGCTGGCCCGACCCGGTGCAGAGCGAAAAGACGCCGGATGGCCGCCACAAACTGGCCCAGCTCGTGCGCACCTGCGAAGCGTTGTACGATGTGTGCAATGCCTACGATATCCCGCTTATCAGCGGCAAAGACAGCATGAAAAACGACTACAAGATCGGCGGCACCAAAATTTCCATTCCGCCGACCGTGCTGTTCACTTCCGTGGCCGTCATGGAGGATGTGACCAAAGCGGTTTCGATGGATGTGAAAAATCCGGGCGACATGGTGTATGTGCTGGGCGAGACCAAGGACGAAATGGGCGGCAGCGAATACCTCGCACTGCGCGGCCAGCTTGGGGTTACTGTGCCCAAGGTGGATGTCAAAACCGCGCGTGCGCTGTATGAGAAACTGAACCAAGCCATCGAGGCGGGGCTGGTGGCCTCCTGCCATGACTGTTCGGATGGCGGGCTGGGGGTGGCGCTGGCGGAGTCCGCGTTCGCGGGCGGATGGGGCATGAAGCTCGACATCACCCCCCTCGGCGTCGAAAGCAACGTGGTGGCGCTCTTCAGTGAATCGCAGAGCCGTTTCGTGGCGACCGTGCCCAAGGGTCATGCCGCCGCGTTCGAAACCATGCTGGCGGGCAGCCATTGCCTCCGCTTGGGCGAAGTGGTCCCGGAAGCCAAGCTGACGGTGCTGGGGCGCTACGGCGCGAAACTCGAAGCGCCCATCGCCGACTTGAAAGAAGCGTGGCAGAGGCCCTTGCGTTTTTAGTCAACGGATCATCGCGCGCGGCGGACTCCGCCGCCGAAAGAGGAGAGAATACAGCCGTGAGTGTTCAGGTACTGGTGCTGACGGGATTCGGAATCAATTGTGACCGGGAAACGGGCCATGCGTTCAAGCGCGCGGGCGCCGAAGTGTCGCCGGTGCATCTCAATGATATCGCCGCTGATCCGGAGATGCTGCGGAAGTTCCACATTCTCGCCATTCCCGGCGGATTTTCCTTCGGCGACGACATCGCCTCGGGAAAAATCCTGGCAAACCGCCTGCGCCACAAGTTGGGCGGGCCCATCAAGCAGTTCATCGCCGGCGGCAAGCTCGTGATCGGCATCTGCAACGGGTTTCAAGTCATGGTGAAAATGGGCATTCTCCCGCTGTTCGACGGGGAATTTGTCCAGGAAGTCACCCTGACCAACAACAATTCCAGCCGCTTCGAGAACCGCTGGATCACCCTGCGCGGAAATCCCGGCAGCCCGTGTGTCTGGACCAAGGGTATTGAACGGATCGAATTGCCGGTGCGCCATGGGGAGGGCAAGTTCATTCCCATGAACAACACCGTGCTCAAGGTCCTCCACGAAAACGGCCAAATCGCCTTCCAGTATTGCAGGCCCGATGGCGCGCCCGCGCGCGGCGAGTTTCCCTTCAATCCCAATGGGGCCATTGACGACATTGCGGGCATCTGCGATCCGTCCGGACGCATCTTTGGCCTGATGCCGCACCCGGAAGCCTTTGTCGATCGCACCAACCATCCCCGGTGGACCCGCGAATCGCTCCCGGAAGAAGGCGCCGGTCTCCAAGTGTTCCGCAACGCCGTCGAATATGCACAGGCCAACCTGTTGTCCTAGTCCCCGCGCCCCCACCCGTAAGATGAAAAAGATAAACCATCAACGGCCACTAGCGGCTGTCTACGCCGCCCTTGATGTTTCGATGTCGCGCAGGTCCTTTAAGTCATTTGAGCCCTTGCGGTTCCATTTGTCCGCTGTCCGCTGGGCGTCTTCAGCTTTCAAGCAACCGCGTGAAACCGGGTTTGTACACGGGATAACTGCCGCTGGCTTCCGGTAACACCGGCGGTTCCATGCCATCGTGGCAATCCTCGGGTTTGGGCGCGTAGGCAAAATCGGATTTGGTGATCCGTTCCCAGGTGATTTCTTCGCCGGTGTAGCAGGAAAGTTGCCCCATGATGCCCATCAGGGTGCTGCGCGCCATGTAATCGCCATTGTTGACGGGTTCGCCCGAACGAATGCCTTTGAAGAGCGTGTCATGTTCGATTTGATAGGGATCGCAGCCGCCCTCCCAGCGCCACGGGTTCTCTCCCCAAATCTGGCAGTTCAAAATGGAGGCTTTGCCCTTGCAGCCCAACACCGTGCTGGACGCGTCGTTGTAACAGCCTTCGGTGGTCCGGCACAACGCATAGACCCGGACGCCGTTCTCGTATTCATACACCACGGAGTGATGATCGAACACGTTGCCGTAGATGGGATCCGTCATGGAAGAACGTCCGCCAAGGCCATGGCATTTGACCGGCGCGGTATTGTGCATCACCCAACTGGTGCGATCCAGGTTGTGCACCAACGACTGGGGAACATCGTCGCCGGAAAGCCAGTTGAAATGGTACTGCGTGCTGCATTGCCACACCAGCTCCGACATCCAGGGTTCGCGCGGCGTGATCTGGTAGGGCGGGCGCAGGAAATTTTCCTCGATGGCAATCACCTCGCCGATGGCGCCGTCATGGATGCGCTTGACGGTTTCGGCGTAGCCGGTGTGATACCGGCTTTGCAACCCCGAAACCAGGCACAGTTTTTTCTCCTTCGCCACCTCTGCCGCACGATTCAACAGCTTGATGCCGGCGGGGTCAATGCCGTGCGGTTTTTCGACAAAGACATGTTTTCCGGCCTGAAGCGCGGCCATCGCATGAAACGGATGGAACTTCGCCGCATTGGCAATCAACACCACATCCGACGCTTCAATGACATGCTTATAGCCGTCAAAGCCCTCGAAACAATGGTCGTCAGCGACCATGACCTGGTCTTTCTTTTGTTTTTGGAGCTGCCCCCGCTTGTCCTTGATACGGTTCATCAGGATGTCGCACATCGCCACCAACCGCGCCCCGGGGTCCGCGCTCAGTGCCTGCGCGGCGGCTCCGGCGCACCGGGGGCCGCATCCGATCATGCCGACGCGAATTATGTCGCTGCCCGCGGCGTACGCGTTTTTCGCAATGAACTGTGTACCTGCGGCCGCCGCGGAAACCGCCATGGCCGAGCTTTTCAAAAAATCCCGCCGCGTGGCGCCGTGGCTCTTTTCAGATGCTGCGGAACGTGTCATGTTGGTCTCCTTCATTCGATGTGTTGTTGTAACGGATCGCGTAGACCCACTATTGTTTTTCAGATTTGATCGCGTATACTGTGAAAAAAATCAAGGATGTTCCTCCTGGATATTTGGTTTTATCAGCCGATACTTCTGAAGCCGGCTCTGAGGTTTGCCAGGGATGGTGTGTTCAATAAATCCCCTGGCAAGTAGTTCCTTGATGGCCCTGTTTACCGCACCCGAGATAACTTCATGTCCCAGGGCTTCAGCGATTTGAGAACGGCTCAAAGGCTTGGCAGATAGTAGAGTCATTATCCTTCTTGCAGTCTCCGACTCTAGCCCCGACTCTAGCCCCGACTCTAGCCCCGACGCAGATGGTTCTACAACCTTTCCGAAAAGGGTC
>CAYXPO010000415.1:0-4868 GCA_964466925.1 uncultured Nitrospirales bacterium | reverse complement strand
GGCTCCGTGGGCATTATCCATCCGGAAGAAGGATTAAACTTTCCCAAGGGTCTGACAAAAGTCACGGCGGACGTCGTGTGGCCGGAATGCGGCAACGGCCCCGTCGATCCCGTCGAGTCGCCCAATTACCACGCCAGCGGGACGTATCCCGCCTATTACTCGCCGTATCCGTTAAGCGAACACGACTTCCTGGTTTCGGCGCAGCGGGGTGACAAGTTCCTCTTGTATCTCATGGATACCGAAGGCAACCGCGAATTGATCTACGAGGGGGCCAACAACATCTTCCATGCCATCCCGATCAAACCGCGCCCCCGTCCGCCGGTGATTGTGGACCGCGTGGCTTGGCCCGGCAAAGAGAACCGGCAGAATCCGCAGGACGGCCTGTTTTTCAGCAACAACATCTACCAGGGCGCGCCGGAAGAACTGCGCGGAAAAGTCAAATACCTTCGTGTCCTTCATATCGAGCCTAAAACCTATACCTATTGGAACAAGCGCCCCTATATCTCCACCGGACCCGTGGTGTCGGCGGTGCAATCCGAAGGCGTGAAACGTGTGCTGGGCACCGTGCCCGTCGAAGAAGACGGTTCGGTCTTCTTTGAAGCGCCTTCCGGCAAGTCGTTGCACTTCCAATTGCTCGATGAACATTTCCGCGCCCTGCATACCATGCGTAGTTTCACGGGCCTGATGCCGGGCGAACGCCGGGGATGCCTGGGGTGTCATGAATCGCACAGCCGTACCGCCATTATGGGAGCCAAGGCTCTTGCTTTGAATCAACCGCCCCGCAAAATCACCCCGCCGCCCTGGGGGGAAGACACGGTCAGCTATCCGCGGTATGTGCAGCCGGTGCTGAATCAATACTGTGGGAAATGCCATCAGGGAGAAGGCAAGGCGCGCAAGGTGCTCGATCTCACGGAGCGGCCCACCACTCCAGTTTTTACCGAACCCTACATGACATTGATTGGGCGGCCCACCTGGGGCGCGCCGTATGAAAAACCGGAAACGCCTCCGCCGGGATTCGGCATCGCCAACACGCTCATGGTGGAAGCGTTTTCCACGGTCGATCCGAAAGCCTACGTGACGCCCAAGCCCATGACCTGCCTCTCGTACAACAGCCCACTCATCGAAATCGCCTCCAGCGGAAAACACCATGACGTCAAAGTGGACCCCGTCAGCCTGCAACGGCTCATTGCCTGGGTGGATGCCATGTGCCCCTATTGCGGCGATGAGGAAGTGCGTGAGATTCCGGATCCCCAATTTCAGGGCATTGACTGGCTCGCCATCCGCCCCCTCATCAAAACCGCTCCGGAAATTATCCGCCCCGGCCCGGTAGACTGAGGGAAAAACGCCTTTCCTGCACAAATGCATTGACGACGGCTTGGTGCAGGTGCCGGCCGGCGGGCAATGAATGCCTCCGCCAACCCAAACCGGGACATCTTCACGAAAAAATCCAGATTCCTTCAGGGTGAGGCATTTTCGGAATCGTCCTTCGGGACATCGGTTTGTCCATGAAACACCGTATCCGTTTTCCTCCGCGAAATTCGCGGCAAATGAAAACGGGAATACGTCCGCCCTCATGCGGCGGCGCACAGCCACCCGGCAGGCGCTATGCCATTTTCTTCACTTCTTTTTTGCGGCGAGGGTTTCGAGGAAGGCTTCGATGCGGGTGTTGGCCTGTTCGTCGGACCAGGCGCGGGAGTCGTTCATGTCCGCTTCGAGCATGAGCGAGGGGATGCCGTGTTTGTTCATCAGGCGCTTGGCGAGTTCGTATTGCCCGAAGGAGTAAGCGCGGCAACTTCGGTTGGAGTGCATGACAAAGCCGTCCAGGCTGAACTTCTCGACCATGTGGACGAGGTCGCGTTCGCGGTAATCGAGGCCGTGGTTGATGTAACCGCCGATGTAGGTGGCGGCGAGGGTCCTGAGGCGGTCGTTCTCGTCGCGGTAGGGTGTCTGGTAACAAAAGCTTTCAGGATAAGTGGACACGACGAGGGCGGCTTTATTCGCGGCGAATTTCTCGGACAGTTCCTTGATCTTGAACCAGATGGCGAGATTGTCCCAACCCAGCCGGTACTGTTCGCCGGGGACGGAGGCGATGCCCTGTTCGATACGCTCTTTCATTTCGTCCCGGAGGGTTTCATAGTACTCGACGCAAATTTCCGTGCCGCGCAGGGTGACGATGGGCGCGAGGTGGATGAAAGTGTCGAAGGAATTCATGGGGGCGGGCTTGTGCGCCAGCATGCCCTGGATTTCACGCCACAATCCCGCCGCTTTCTCCGAGATGTCCAGGGTGTAGTTCAATTTATCCGGGTCAACCGGCTTCCCGAAGAGCTGGCCTATGCCCGCGATCATCTCTTCCAATTGCGCCTTGACGTACTCGATAACGGCCGGGGTGTCTTCCATTTCGTATTGATACGGGGAGTCAATAAAGATGAGCGGCACGTTAAAGATGCGCTGAAGCTCCTGATACCACTTCGTGACGGTGTCGCAGATGTTGTTGCAGCACACCAACAGGTCCGGCTTGGGCAATCCGCCGGGAATGGGGCTGTTTTTCGTGTAGATCGAGCCGAAGTCCGTGCGGGCATAGGAGCACAGGTCGCGGGAGAAGCCGCGTTCTTCCGCCGCCGCGCACAACGCGTCCGCCATCTTCGTGGCCCCGCACATGGCCGCGTGGTTCTCCGGATAGATGGGCGTAATCCCCGCCGCATACAGAATCTCGACCGGCCCGCCGCTGGTGATCCAGGCGATTTTCTGGTCGGTGCCTTCCGACATCTTCGCCATGCCGTAATACATGGTCATGATTTCTTTCATGCGCTTATAGGACCGGATGGGTACGCGTTCTTCACTCATATCAACCTCTGTTCTTGTCACGTGTATTTGAAACTACAACATTAACGCTTTTCCCTTCTTTCTTTTCGCGAGAAAAGAAAGAAGCAAAGAAAAGCGGAGATTTATCCCATATCCTTCGCGAATAATGCGGCTCCGAGCGCGCCGGCGATTTGCGGTTCTTCGGGGATCGTCAGGGTAAAACCGATGGCCTGCTCGATGCGTTTGACCACGCCAATGTTCTTCGCCACGCCGCCGGTCATCATGACCTCCGGGGCCATGCCGACCCGCGAGGCCAGCGAATGCACCCGCTGGGTAATGGCGGCGCACAGCCCGGCAAGGATGCGTTCCACCGGTTCGCCCTGCGCCAGGAGCGAAATAACTTCACTCTCGGCGAAGACGGTGCACGTGGAGGAAATTTTAGAAGGGGCATCGGCGATCAAGGCGCGCGGCCCGAAATCGTTCAGGGGAAGGCCGAGCGTCCGCGCCATGACCTCCAGAAAGCGGCCCGTGCCCGCCGCGCACTTGTCGTTCATCTCAAACTTCCGCACTGTCCCATCGGGCGCGAGGGAAATCGCTTTGGAGTCCTGTCCGCCGATATCAATAACGGAGCGCACATGCGCGCTCAGGGAATGCGCGCCCCGGGCATGACAGGTGATTTCCGTGATGGATTTGGTGCGCCAGGCCACGTTGTCCCGGCCATACCCGGTGGCCACCACCGTCCGCACCGCGTCCCGCGGCAGGCCGGCCCGTTCCAAGGCGGTCAACAACACGGATTCCGCCGAGGCGGAAAGATTGCCGCCGCTGGGCATCAAGGCATGGGCCAAGACGGCGCCATCGGCCCCAACCAATACGGCCTTGGCCGTGGCGGAGCCCACGTCAATTCCCGCATGGCACCGGACCGCGCTCATTGCGCCTCCTTGGGCTGGATCATTTCGACAAAGGCTTCCACGCGTGTGCGCAATTGCGCCGGGGCGGGCACATTCTGCTCGACTTCCAGCAGGAGCGTGGGCATGCCCGCCGCTTCGAGCGTGTTCCAGATGTGCGGATAGTCGAAGGCCCAGGGATCGCAGAACTTGGTTTGGAGCAGGATCACGCCATCCGCGCGCGCTTCTTTCGCGCGTTCGAGCATGTGTTTGCCAGGATCGAAACCGGGCCGGTGAAACGCCGGACAGGGTGTTCGGGAGAAATAAATGTGGGTCAGGGCGTCCATCGGATCGCCCGCCGGGGCCTCCGGCAACAGAAACGAACGCGATCCCATGCAGAGATCATCGTCCACGATGGCGCAACCCGCTTCTTCGATGGCGGAGATAAAGCCTCGGTCCTCGCACACGCTGCCCGCCAGGAGCACGCGCGGTTGGAAGCATTCCGCCTCGCCGTTTTCCTCTTCCAGGGATTCCACCAGTTCGTTGAGCAGGGGGAGATGTTCCTCCGGGCTCATCAGTTGCGCCGACTGTACCACGGAATACAGGTCCTGACCGGACATCAGGTCCGGCCGTGCCCGGCGCACCGCATACAACCGCCGCATCAATGCGCGGTGTTGTTCGTAGAGGTGAAGGCTGTCCCAAATCGCCTCGTCAGAAATCGGTCCGCGCAAACCTTCGAGCACGGCGCGCACCCGGTCCAATTCCTTGCGGAAATACACCTGCGCGGGCTTTCCGGCGGTCAGGGTTGGCCCGGACACAATCACCACGGGGGTTTCGGGCCGGTTGGTCCGCCAGAGATCCGCCACGTTTTGCAGGGTGTCGCAGGTGTGCGCAAACACCACCAAATCCAGGAATTCAAACTCACCCGACAGTGCGCGGTCCAGCACGCTTCGGGCGAAACTGCACGAATAGGCCTGGATAATCTCGTCCGCGCGCGGCGTGCCGCCATGTTTGGCCGTAATGCGCACGGGATAGTACCCCGCCGCGTGAAACAGCTCCTGCGGGGAATAGGAGCACATGAACCCCGCCACGGGCCGCCCGTTCTCCGAGGCCTTATGCCCGGCCTTATAGGGGTCCGCGCACACCGCTTCAAAAATGCCAATGCTTTCCAAAGTTTCAATC
>CAYXPO010000414.1:3748-4886 GCA_964466925.1 uncultured Nitrospirales bacterium | reverse complement strand
AAAAATCCTTCTGGCACCGGAGACAGTTGCCCTGATTGCGGAAAACAATCTCAAGAAGGGCGACGTCCTGACCGTGGCGGAGATTGCCGGGATTCAGGCCGCCAAGAAGACTTTTGATTTAATACCGTTATGTCACATCGTGCATATCGGTCACGCTAAGGTCACGGCCCGGCTTGAAAAAGACGGTGTTTTGATCACCGGTGAAGTTTCAAGCATCGGCCCCACGGGCGTGGAAATGGAAGCCTTGACCTCCGTCTGCGCTGCGTTGTTGACGGTATATGACATGTGCAAGGCCGTGGATAAAAACATGGTTATAAAGGAAGTCATCCTTTTAGAAAAAACGAAAGAGGACCTCGCTTGAGCGGGGCCGCAACCAGACCTGGAGAACGAGAGAAAATGTGTCATCGAGCGTTGAAGAACAAGAGTGGATTCACGTTGATTGAACTGCTGGTGGTGATTGCCATCATCGGCATCCTGGCGGCCATTCTGCTGCCGGCGTTGGCGCGGGCGCGTGAAGCCGCAAGAAGGTCGTCCTGTCAAAACAATCTCAAGGAAATAGCCCTGGTGTTCAAGATGTACGCGAATGAGAGCCGGGGCGAAATGTTTCCGCCCCAATATCCGGGCTACTATTCGGTCTACGACGGCGAGCCCGTGCCCGGGCATTCTTTTTTCTGGGGCCCCTCGGTGTATCCCGAGTATCTGTCGGACTACAACATCCTCTTCTGCCCCTCGGATCCCATGGCCTCTGATATCATCACTGTGCTTCAAGAACTGCAGCAGCTAAATTACAAAGAGCTTCCTCAACAATTCCGGGATTATTCCTACATGTATCTCGGATGGGCTACGCGCACCGATGATGATTGGGGCATCTGGAAATCCGCATCGGGCGATGCGCGTAACAGCGATAAAATTCTTCCGCTGGACTTCGTCATGGAGGACATTGATCATGAGGATGGGAAGTTATACCGGCTCCGCGAAGGCATCGAGCGTTTTTTTGTGACGGACATTAACAATCCCGCCGCCACCGCCACGGCGCAAAGCGAATTGGTGGTCATGTGGGACATTATCTCGTCCAAGCCCGGCGCCACAGGCAACCAGTTCAATCACGTTCCGGGCGGCGCGAACGTGCTCTATTTGG
>CAYXPO010000414.1:0-3738 GCA_964466925.1 uncultured Nitrospirales bacterium | reverse complement strand
GATGGCCATGCGGCGTTCGTCCGCTATCCGGACATTTATCCCTGCGACGAATACTTGGCGGGAAAACTTGGAAAAGGCGGTCCAACGCCCCCAACGGATCCGGCCACACTTCCCTGACCAGTATTGAGAAAAAATAAAGCGATAAACGATAAAGGAGCACCAAAGTGATGTTTAAGAAAAACAGTCAGTGGAATTTCGTGTTTCTGGTAGCCATTTTGGCATGTGCGATGCCAGTTGCCGCTGAACCCGAAAAGGACGCAGAGACATTAACCATAGTGGATAGCGACGGGGCTCAATGCGCACTTTCCGCGGAGGAACTCCGTAAAATGCCTCAAGTGACCGAGGCGAAGTGCATTTGTGTGGGCAAGAGCTCCGGATATATCGGCATCTTTGACTACTCGGGCGTCTTGCTGAGCGAAGTGCTCAAGAAAGCCGCCATGACCGCCAACGCCAAGGAATACCTCCAGGAAAATTCCTATGTGGTATTTAAGGGCACCGATGGATACCAGGTGCTTGCCTCATGGAACGAGTTGATGGAATCCCCGGACGGACGCCGCGCGCTCATTGCGCTGAACAAGGATGGCGCGCCCCTCCCCCCGAAAGAAGGCCAATTCCGGCTTGTCCTGCCGGGTGACAAATACGTGGGCCGGAGCGTAAAATGCCTCGAAACTATAGAGGTTCACAAAGCGGAAGGGTTCAAGGACCTCCCCAAAAAAGAGGTGAATCCGGACAACCTGGAAAAAGTAGGCGAGGTAAAAAAGCTTGATTGACCAAAATACCGTGACAGGCCGGGTGGTGTCGGTTAATTGTTCCACCGGGAAAGGGACCTCTAAAACGCCGGTCTCCGAAATTGTGCTCGATGAACTGGGTGTGAAACAGGACGCCCACGCGGGCGCGTGGCACCGGCAGGTGAGCCTGCTGTCCACCGAAAGCATAGACCGTTTTGCAAAAAACGCGGGCCGGACCTTTTCGTATGGCGACTTCGCGGAGAACATCACCACCCAAGGCGTGGATTTGCTGGCCACCGCGGTGCTGGACCGCTTTTTGATTGGCGGGGTCGAATTGGAAGTCACCCAATTGGGCAAGAAATGTCACGGCGGCGGATGCGCGATTTTCCAGCAAGTCGGTCAATGCGCCATGCCCAAGGAAGGGATTTTCTGCCGGGTTCTGCGGGGCGGGACCATCAAAGCCGGAGACCCCATCCGGCATGTTCCGAGACTATGGCGCTTCCGCATCATCACCTTAAGTGATCGTGCATCGCAGGGCGTATACGAGGACCAGAGCGGGCCGCGCGCCCGCAAGCTCCTGGAGGCTTTCTGCGAACAGAACCGCTGGCGGCCCCAGATTGAATCCATTGTATTGCCCGATGATGCGGACCGGTTGCGCGCTGAACTGATCGCCGCGCGGGACGAAGGCGTAGACGTGGTAATCACCACCGGCGGCACTGGTATTGGCCCCAGAGATATTACCCCAGAAGTGGTAACTTCACTGGCGGACAAACTGATCCCGGGTATCATGGAACACATCCGCCTCACGTATGGCGCGCAAAAGCCGAATGCGCTGCTCAGCCGATCCGTGGCCGCCGTGATGGGGAAAACCCTGGTCTATTCCCTTCCTGGCAGTGTCAAGGCAGTGGATGAATACCTGGGGGAAATCCTGAAAACGATGGCGCATGCGGTGTACATGCTGCATAGCCTGGATGCGCATTAGTGTATATGGCCTCCGTACACGGCATACCGTGTATGGAGGCCATGAATGCTTCGTAGTCCTCCGTGGTGTTGAGATTCACCGGAACTTCGCACGCCTCCATCGGCACATAAGCAAGGGCACATCCCCGGAAGGCCTCTGTGACTTTACGAACACCGTGCGTGAAGGCATGTTCCATCCTGGGCAGCAAACTGCGGCGATACACGGCAAAGAGCGGTTCCAAATGTCCATCAAGTGTTTCAGGGATTGCGCCCTCATAATCCTGGGCCGCCTCCAACAACCGGGCCGCCAGCCTGAGATTTATGCATGGAATGTCACAGGCCATCACAAAATTCAGATCATGCAGTGTGGCCGCGAGCGCGGAGGTAATGCCTGCAAGCGGCCCTTGGCCGGGAGAAGGATCCAGCACCACCGGCACGTTGAGAAACGACAGGTGTTCCGGATCATTCGCGGCGATCACTACTTCCTCGAAACAGCGCCGAAGGTTTTCCGTAACATGCTGGATGAGCGGGCGTCCGTTGAAGAGGAGAAACCGTTTGTCGTGTCCCATTCGTGAACTCTGTCCGCCGGCCAGAAGAATCGCCGCCGCGGGCCAAGGCGGCGCCGCAAGACAGCCACCCCCTTGGTCCACGCCGCAAAGGGCGGTGTCCGGATATTCCAACAGGGACGCTTTCATCCTGCGCTTCCTCAGCTTGGAGCAACATAGGGCACGCCGCGGGTGTACCCCTCGTTTTCCGCAATTACATCCAGGTAGAGCAAAGCCACGGATTCCGCCAACGGGAAAAGGGCTTCACCCTCCGAACCGGGGGCCTGGATAACTTTCAAATACCGCCGGCAACCGCCGCATCCTTCAATGAAACGCCCCGGCCGCCCCTGATCCTGGATGGTCTCAAGCGCGCCTTTGTGGGTGCAAAAGGGGCATTGCATGCTTGGAAATTCCCAATCACGCCCGCACAGGGAGCAAATCAAGAAACGCCGCGGCGGTTCGCCGCGCACCAGCGAAAGCCCCGGCACGGTGCCGCAATAGGGGCACAAGCCGCTTTCGGGCGCGGCGCCAACATCCCCGGCGGCGCTGGAACGCACCGCCACAAAGGCATACGGGGCGCCACAGGCCCGGCCATGAAAAAGCAGCGCCTCTTGGTCCACCCCGGTGTTCTCCGAAAATGTGGCAAGCCCTTCCGTGCCGGGTCCGAACATCGCCGCCTCCGCCAGCGCCGGAAGCAGCAGGGGTTGCGCGGCCAGATGGCGGAGCTGCGCCGCGGACTCCGCCGCCATGCCCGGACAATCCGCCGCCGCCGCGATCACGCCCGCCAACACGCTTGGATCATAGTGCAGCATCCCCGCGCGCAACGGCAGGGAAACCACGGGCGTCACCAGCCGTTCACAGGCCGCTTGCTGCGCGCGGCACAACGCCATCCGAAACGCCAGATAGCCGGGCGGAACCTGCGGCGCGCCCTCGAGGCGCTCCAGGGCTTGGAGCGTCCCGCCGAACAAGGACTTCCCTGAAAAACTCATGCTTCCTGGCCCGTGTCCTCGTGCGCCGGCAGAATGGGCAGCGTTTTCACGCCCACGGCGAAGAAGAACACCGCCGCCGCGATGAGCGAAAGGGAAAGTGTCCATTCCACCAGGCTGGGATAGTACGTTCCGACAATGCCGCCGGGTTGCGTGCCGGGAAGTTTCATGCCCAGCAAAACCACATTGATGCGGTTAAACACCACTCCGCTCAACGCAAGCACGGTGGCGCAGACCAATACCGGCGGATTCTTGCGCAGTTTTTTGAAGGCCAGGAGAATCAGCGGCACAATGCCGCCCGCAATCACCTCGGCCAGAAACAAAAGATGATCATAGTTGGCCGTCAGGGTGGTCCTGCCCCAGCCGAAATCACCGCCATGGCTTGCGCCGACGATGACGCCGCCGGTGCCCGTGAACATGGCGCCCAGCTGCCCGCGGTAAATAATGTCGCCCGCGCGCAACGCCAGGTAGACGGCCAGCGCGCCCCACAACACTTTCCCCATGCCCGCCAGCATGGTC
>CAYXPO010000413.1:0-4888 GCA_964466925.1 uncultured Nitrospirales bacterium | reverse complement strand
GGAATTGAAGAACTGGATCACGCGCAGCAGTTCCGACAAGTTCACCAGGCCGTCACAGTTCTGATCGGCGGTATGGCAACCGGTCTCGCCTTCGAGTTCGCCTTCTTCGCCCTCGCCTTCAATGACGGGTCCCAGTGACACCACCACCGCGATGGCGGTATCACACGCCACCACCAAGCCAAATACCGGGTCTTGACGGAGGACATGGCCTTCCGGCACCGTTGCGCTGTTCTCTTGGGTAACAACGCCCAAGTTGAGATGGGCGGCAGTCAACGCGGTTTCAGCTTCCGCTTGGGTAAGACCCGCAAGATTCGGCACAGGCGTAATGCAGGGTCCGCGCGACACGACGATGTCCACCATGCTGCCGTAAGTCACAGCAGTTTCCGCCACAGGTTCTTGCGCGATTACTTGGCCCAAGGGCACGGTATCGCTGTATTCCAGGGTGACTTCCCCCAAAAGCAATCCAAGGACCGCCAGCGCAGCTTCGGCTTCCGCCTGGGTTTTCCCGGAAAGGTCCGGCACGACTACGCTTTCAGGCACGAAAACCGCGATGAGTTCCACGTTCTGGGTAATGGTCCCGGAAAGGGTGGGCGATGCGGGGTCTTGTCCTTCGGGCACATTCCCCTGCCATTGCAGAAACCGGAAATCCCCGCCGGGAGTGGCGGTGACGGTAAAGGCGTCGCCGGTGCGGTGCCAATACAATGCCGGGGCCGGGTCGGTGGTTCCGTTCCCGATGACTTGAACGAAAAGATAAAAGTCCGCTTCCACGAAATTCGCGGTAATCGTGCGGTTTTGGTCCATCAGGATCACCGGATCGGGATCAAAAGGGTCCATGCCTGGGGGAAGATCGCCGGTCCAGTTCTCAAAAAGTCCTGAACCGTTCGCATGGGCGTGGATCGTGGGCGTGGCGCCCGCGGAATACCGGACCACGCCTTCGGGGGTGGTCGCGCCCTGCGCGCCCGCCGTGGTGAGGGTCAAAACAAACCCGTTGGTCGTCACATGCGGCGTCACCGTCTTGTCTTCATCCATCACAAAGCGGTGGATTTTATCAAAGGTGTTGATATCCCCGGTCCAGCCGCCCCAGTACATGTTGGTATTCATCCGCGCCTCGATCCAGGCGGTCTGGCCCGCAAAATAGGCGTATACGCCGGGGGAGGGCAATATCTCCGCCGTGCCGCCCCCTGCGATGGGATCCATGGTCAGCGTGAAGTCGCCCGGCGCGAATTCGGCCGTCAGTGTCCGGTCCTGGTCCATAGTAAGGTGCAAATCAAACTGATGGGCATCCACGCCCGCCGGCACGTCGCCGGTCCATTGATAGAAGGCATCGCCGCCGGAAATCACATTCGCCACAACCTCGAAGACGGCCCCTTGGCCGAAGGCGTAGGTGCCGGGCGGGGGATAAATGGAGCCAGTGCCGGTATAGTTCACGGTCAAGTGCCAGGCGGCCGGAACATAATGGGCGGTGATGATCCGGTTCCGGTCCATGGTGAGGTCAAGGAACCATTTTGTGGGGTCGCCGCCGCCGGTATCACCGGTCCAATGGCTGAAGGCCCAATCGCCCGTGCCCAGTTCCGCGCCCACGAATACATACGCATCCTTGGCATAATTATGCACGGTCCCAGGAGCCGGACTGCCCCCGGGATTCGTAACCCCCTCCCCTTCGATAATGATGGTCAGAGTGCGCAGGTCCTGAATAAAATGCGCCACAAGCGTGCGGTTTTGGTCCATCAGCACGGGCAATTCCGGATTGTTGGAATCAGCCCCGGCTGGAAGGTCCCCGGACCAATAATGGAAGAACCACCCGTTTTGTGGAGAAGCGTGCACCACAGGCGCTGTTCCGCCGGCCCAATAGCTGGTGCCATTGGGATTCACCCAGCCTTGGCCTTCGACGGAGGTGGTCAAGACAAAACCCGAATTGGAAAAATTCGCCGTAATGGATTTATTGCCGTCCATGGTCATACTGAGGGACGGATTGATTTCCGTTACATCACCGCTCCAGCCCGCAAAGAATGTGCCGGGACTGGTCCAGACATCAATGCGGGCGGTTTGCCCGTCGAGATACGCATAGGTTCCCGGAGGCAGGCTGATCCCGCCATATGTACTGCCGGAACCCGCTTTTGTCAGGGTAAGGGTCCAGTCTCCCGGCACAAAATGGGCCGTGACCGTGCGGGCGCGGTCCATCAAAAGGGGAAATCCAAACATCTCGGGAGGATTGGAGGCGATGTCACCGGTCCATTTTTCAAAGGCGTCGCCGCCGGAAATCAACTGCGCGGTGATGTTGGTGATCGCGCCGTTAACGTATCCATACACCCCGGGGGCGGGGTTGGTGGTCCCCTGGCCGTTCGCTTGCAGGGTGAGATTCCAGTCGGCCGGGACAAAATGCGCGGTAATCGTACGATCTTGATCCATGGTCACACACAAGGACTGGCTATTCGGATTGGCGGTCCCGGTATCGCCGGACCAGTGCGTAAAAGCCACCCCGGCGCTGATAAGAGCGGCCACACAGACGTTTTGCCCGGTGCCATAGGGATAAGAAATCCCCGGGGCGGCGCTGCCCGCCGGATTGGTGGCGCCCGCGCCTTCAATGAGAATGGTCAGGGTCTTGGCATCCAATACAAACACGGCGGTGATATCCCGGTTTTGATCCATTACCATTGGAAGCAGGGCATTAAAAGGGTCCGCGCCCGAAGGGATATCCCCCTCCCAGTGATCAAACCGGTAAATATCCCCGTAGGGCCGCGCCCGCAGGGTGAACGATGCGCCGGCGGCAAAATAATAAGGCCCATCCCCCGAGAATCCGTCCAGACCTCCATCGCCCTGAGCATGACAGGTTAACTGATACCCTGTGCCGGCGAAATTGGCGGTTACCGTCTTGTGGCCATCCATGAGAACAGCGATATTCGGATCATACCCCGTGGCATCCCCGGACCATCCGTTGAAATAGGCCTTGGAACTGTTGCTGAGGCTTACGCAGGCGTAACGGCCATCCAGATAGGAATAAACGCCTTGGGAAGGAAACAGGCTTCCCCGCGCATCCCCCGTTTTGATTAGCGTGAAATTCCAATTGCCCGGCACAAAATGGGCCGTGATGGATTTGTCGCCGTCCATGAACACCGACACGAATTCATCCGTGGAATTGACATCGCCGCTCCAATGGCTGAACGCCTGCCCGCTGCCGGAAACCGGATAGGCATGCAGGCCAAAGGGCGTGTTCTGTGCGACGGGTGTGATGCCCGCTTTCGGGGAAATGGTTCCAATACCATTCACGGAAATCTGTAAAAGGTATACAGGGCCGCAATAGGCATCCGAGAAAATCGAAGCGGAAGGGGCGGCCGCCACGAGTTGGTCAAGCTGGTTCTCGGCACAAAACGGGGTGCCGACGTGGAAGGAATTACTCCTCAATTCCACGGATTGAAAATTGGCCACGTTGGGATTGTCCAGCAACGGCTGAATATCTTCGATTTGGTTGAGATACAAACTCACTGTGCGAAGTCCGGTGCAGGAGGCAAGGGCGCTGATATCGGAAATGTTGTTGCGGTCCAAGGACAAGATTTGAATATTGGCGGCGTTTTCAAGACCCGAAATGTCCGTGAGGCCGTTTCCAGGCAAGAAGACTGTTTGCAGGCTGGTTAATCCGGACAAATTGGGAAGGGCGGCCGCATAGGTTCCGGAGATTATCAATTGCTGAAGCGTGGTGAAATGTTCAAGCACACTGATATCAGTGACGGGGGTTAACATGACGCAAAAAAGCGCGGCGGGGCGTATCGCGGCAAGTCCGCTGATGTCCGTAAGGTTGGATTCCGCGACAAACGCCAACCATTGCAGATGAATCATCGTGTTGATAATGGGGATGTCCGCGTTATGCACGCCCGTTTGAACAAGTGTCAGCATTTCGAGCGTATCCGCGGCATCCAGCAAGGGCGAAAAATCCGTCAGGGGATTGGACGCCAGCCACAATTCGGACAAGCTGTCCATGGTGCTTATGGGGGCGATACTCGTCAGCCCATCCACTCCCATCAAACTGAGATATTCCAGATTTACCAAACCGGCGAGAGGGGTGATATCGGTGAACAAATTCGTGCCCGTTTGATAGAGATTGATTTCATCCCCTTGGCCGAGGGATTGCCCGAACCCCAGGTCCAACTTCCTCAGATTGGTCAGACCGCTCAACGGGGTAATATCGGCAATCTGGTTTTTTCCCAGATTGAGTTCGGTCAAGGACGTACAGGCTTCGAGCCCCGCAAGGTCGGCAATCCCCAGGTTTTTTGCCACCAAAGTGGTGAACAACGGATGGGCCAGTTCGATGTCTTGCGGGGGATCGCTGAGAATCCCCCCCGTGGCCGCCTCCCACTGCGTTTTTACCGCGTTCAACAGCGCGGGATCATTGAAGGTCACCGGCACGGACCATGAAACGGCACCGTACGCCAGAAAAAGAATGGCAAACAAAAGCGGGCATGTTTTTTTCGTTCGCATGCGACTGTTCTCCCCGTTAATGGCCATTATCACCTAACACAAGTTCATGCTCATTTTTTCACATATTTCACGGAAAAGCAATGGTTATCTTATGCAAATTTTGCGTTCCGCGGCGGATGAAACGCCGGATTATGGCATGCGTGCGCTTTAGGACAGGCCGGGACTTTGAACAGAAGACAGCTTCGGTATTTTTACCCGGGCAAAAGGGGTAACCAGCAGATTCCCAAATGGTGATGCTGCCGCGCGCGAAGTCGCAAAGCCCGTTCACATTGTTGAAAAAGATTGATATGGCGGTGATTTTTTTGGAAGGTCAAGGACTTTTCCCCCCAGAATATTGCATATATCCGCCGCGCTAAGGTAGTTTGAATCGTACAAAAACTATAGGAGCGGAACCATGAGAACGGGATGGATCATA
>CAYXPO010000412.1:0-4892 GCA_964466925.1 uncultured Nitrospirales bacterium | reverse complement strand
CCTTCTTTCGCCTGTTGCGCTTTAATCAATACCGCCACATCGTCCAGCACCTGCACCAACCGCGCGCGCATCGGTACTTCCGCAGGCAACTCCACGGCAAAATTTCTTCCTTTGGCCGAAAAATCCGACCACCACAATTTCGTGCGGGCAAGCAAAGTCGAATACCCCGTGGCGAGAACCGCCTTCATGTGCCCCATGCAAGCCTCCAGTTCCGGGCCGCCGGTGATATAGAGCGTTCCTTCGCCCGGCGCAAACGTGAAAACCGTTGCATCGCCTGCCGAATTGGGCGTTGCGTCCACCTCGCCGCGCCATGCGCACTGATGAAAGAAGGCAAATGGAATGGGGTAGTTGCCGAAGGGCACACTGGGTTTTCCGATGGGGGTCTCCAGGAGGAAACCATCCTTCGCGCCCGCGCTTTGCATCATGGTGGTGTTCCCCGCCGTGCGCACGCCGGATTCCAGATGGAAAACAAATTCCAGCGGAACCGTCGATTCGACCTGGCGCACAAAACACGGGATTTCGCTGTCAACGAAATCCGTAACGACCGCCACCTCGCGGCCCTGAACCTTGATTTGATGCTCCCAAATGGCCGCACCCATCACGCGCCGTGATCGCGCGGTAACGTTTGGTTGTTCCAGGCTGATCCGGCCAATGTTTGTTGTGCTGTACGGGGGGCCGAAAATTTGTATCACCTCCGGCCCTTGGCCGTAAACGCATAGCCGCCCGTTGCCCAGGCAATGCACGCTGCCATCCGTTTCATTGGGCGCCCATTCCCGGGGAGGGCTCCACGTGGCGTCCGCCAAGTGCCCATCGAGGCCGGACGCATACGCGGTGGTGCAGCCCATGCCGATGCCCAGCGCGGCAACCAACAAGATCATAGGCAGGATCAACTCTTCCATACGTCAACAACCTCCGGCACTAGAAATAAAGGGACAGACTACGAATTACTCCGAGTGACATCTTAATCCTAGCTCATTTATTACCAAGATGCTATATCAATCAGCATGCAGTCAAAATTATTTCGTAGTCTGTCCCTGAATTTCTCATAGTACTTTGTTCAGGAGCGGGGCCTGGCGGATGAGGTTGGAGCAGGCGAAGGCAATAACAAGGACCAGGGGACAAATAAGCAGTACAATCACCAGAGGCGGGAGGGGCAAGTCTCTGGCGAGGCGTGTGGCCACAACGACGAAGAACGGATGCAGGATGTAGACCGTATACGAGCTCTTGGAGAGACGCGCGGTGAGGGTGTTCGCACGATTGAGCCTTCCTCGGAAAAGCAGCAACAGTTTCATGCTGATTCCTATGCATAGGAAGGGTTCCCAGGCAGAATAGACATACGCCTGCCAAGAGAGCCCGCCGGGGAATTTATCCGCGTTTCCGCTAAACGCACCGCCAAGCAGGACAATCCCCGGGAGCAGAAGAATCGCGGTCACCGCCATGCCGAACCAAAGGTTCACCTGGCGTCTTTCCAATTGATCAAGCCATGAGGATTGCTGGGCGGGAATCCCAAAGGCAAACATGCAGATGTACATAGGGAAATATCCGAGTTGCAAGCCAATGAATTCCCTGCCCACAGGATAGGCCAACCTAATGCCTCGTGCCTGCGTTATTTGAACAGTTCCCGAAACAATGATTAGGATCGTTTTTGAGACACGTGCCATGTGGAAGCTTCTAAAGACATCCTGGAATTTACGTGCGGCCCTTCGATGGGCCGTGCGTTTCGTGTTTTTCATAGTGGCCGCGAAGCATGGGATTGGGATGATTTTGACCTATGCAAGAGACCTCATTCGTGACCCGTGGTCCGAGCGCCCCTTATTCGAGCGGCATTTTGGCGAAAAACTCGAAGATAGTGCCGCCGAGTTCAGGAAGGAGGTACTTGCAAAGAAATGGCCTTTGCCCACGGATAATGGCATGTCTGACCGCGGGAAGCCTTTATGAACAGGGAAAGGGTTACTTCATTCCTCACAAATCTTGCCGTGATCGGGGCCGGTTTTTTGTTGTTTTATTCGCGCCCCTATGTGGATTTGCTGCCCGTGCATGTTCCTCATCATTGGCTTCCCGGGTTGCCGCCCCTTGTGCCTCCGTTGCTTCTTTTTGCCGCTTTCCTCGTGTGGTTGTTCCTCCGGACAAAGGGGAATCGCGCGCGCTTTTTGGCGGGTGCAATGGCGTTTCTACCGGTGCTTCTGACTTTATCAGTTCCGGTAATTCCGGACCTTTTGTTTGACAAGCAATGGTTCATCGTCACCTGTGCGCTCTTCGTGCTGTCTCCGGTGTTTTTCTCGGTGGTTGATCCTGGAATATCCGGGCTTGGGCGGAAATGCGTGTTTGTGGTCAGCGCCTGGCTCTGGTCCTTTTCGTTCGTGATGCTGGTGTTCCTGCTCATGATACGCGCCAATGCCCTGCCGCTTAGCGCCGCAGTTGCGTTGGTTGCGGTGTTTTCGGCAGCGGTTTGCGCCTTTTCGGGCGGAAAGATGAGGGGTATTTCAAAATTTCTGCCCGTGGCCGGGGTTCTGCCGTTGTTGGCGGTGGTCCTGCCGATTTTTTACGATGGACAGGTAAAACAGCCAGTGTCTAAAGAATCCCGTGTTCGCCATGAAACCCTCATTACCGCAGGACCCTATCTTCAGAACATGCAAAAGAACTCTGTCACGATTTGTTGGGAAACCACCGAGGCGTTGCCGGGCAAGGTCATCGCAGGCCGAAAATTAACGTCGTTGCTGGATGGAGAAAATGAGTTGCCGGAGAAAGAAGGCCCTCCCTATGAAAGTCCCGAGGCAAAAATTCATGAGGTCACCGTCAATGGTCTCACGGAAGATTCCACGTACTATTATCGCGTCGTATCGAATGGGATTACGGACGAAATAAGCAGTTTTCGGACGGCGTATGAAGGGCCTAATCCTTTTGATTTCGTGGTGTATGGCGACTCCCAGGAAATGTTCGGCTGGGTGGAGTATCTGGTGCGGAATAGACACAAGGAGATGTGCGGCAGCATCCTTTCCCATAGTCCCCAGGCACGATTCTTGGTTCATGTGGGCGACATGACGTTTCTGGGGAATGATCATGAACGATGGCGCCGGGAATTTTTTGGCCGCGCCCGGGACCTTATGCGGAACACGGTGGTCTGGCCGGTTATCGGCAACCATGAATTGAATGCCGCCTGGTACTTCGATTATTTCTCCGTGCCCAATGAAGATGAACATTACTATTATTTCGATTATGGAAACAGCCGTTTCATCGTCCTTGCCGTGGAGGGGTATGCGGTGGGGCACGAATTTGGCCCCCCGGACCGCACGCCGATGGAACCGGGTTCCCCACAATATGAATGGCTTGTGAAAACACTGGAAAGCAGCCAGGACAAGGCATGGCGTTTTGTGTTCTTTCACCAGTTGCCGTACGCTTCGGGGCTCGAGGGCGGATATACGCCCGCCCAAACACTTTTTGTGCCCCTGTTTGAGCGGTATCACGTGAACACCGTTTTCGGGGGGCATGATCATGCGTACGAACTTTCCATTAAGGAGGGTATCCTCTATGTGGTGACCGGAGGCGGGGGCGGGGTGGTAAGCCCCCTCCAGCCGGATTTGCGCCATAATCCATACTCCCGCTACTTCAAGGGCATTTGGCATCACTGCCGCGTGCACGTGGAGCAGGAAGTTTTTGAAATACAGGCTGTTGATCTCAAGGGGCGGGTATTTCATTCAGTAAAAGTGGGGAAAGACAGGAAGATTATACTGTGAACCGTGCATGACGCACGTCCTTCGTCATGGCATGGCCGGGGGGGGAGATGGCGAAGAATCCGCGATGGTTGTAATCGTACGCTTCCTCATGAATAATAGGTCCCTTCAACCATGGGTTTGGGATTCGCTTAACTGGGAGATGGGACCATGCATACCGCAATGGTGATAGTTCCGCATGCGGATGATGCCGTGTTGTTTTGCGGCGGCACCTTGGCAAAATTCGCGGCCGGGGGCTGGCGGCTCGTGCTGGTGCGGGTGACAGACGATGCCCTGGATTCCGTGGGCTTGACGATGGAAGAGACCAAGCGCCGCAATACCGCGGAATTACAGGAGAGTTCCCGCGCATTGGGCGTGGCGGAGATAGTCGAGTTGGGATTCCCCACTGACAGTCTGGCGGATGTGCCCCTGGGGCGGTTGCGGGAAAGGATTGTCTATCAGATTCGAAAACACCGGCCCTATGCGGTGTTTTCCTTCGATCCTGATCAATTGGGCGAAGACAATATGGACCATGTGCGGACCGCCCAAGCCACGGCGGAGGCATTCTGGGTTTCCACGTTTGAGTTGCATTACCCGGAGCATTTTCGAGAAGGATTTAGCCCCTTCTCGGTGTGCGAACGGTGGTATTTTGGCCGGGAGCTGGCACGGCCCAATCATGTACAGGAAGTAACCGATTTCATCCCCCGGAAAATCGAGGCCTTTCTCTGTCATCAGACACCCCTGGCCAATATGCTTCATCAAATGCGCCTTCAGGCGCAAACCTGGGGCCGCCGGATCAACCTTATCGAGGATGCGGTGCAGGGCGATCCGGGCGGTCTGGTGTCACTGTTTCTTTTTGAACAAGCCAAGGACGCGGGACGCGATTGGGAATTGGGGGAAGGAAAATGCGGGGAAGTGTTTCGGCTGGAGCGCTTCGGGAAATTCGAACCCTTATTCCAGCTTAACGGTGAACCCATTCCGGGTGTGGAACCGGGTGTTTACCGTGAAGGGCTGGATAAATGATTGCTTCTCAAACGCCGCCCCCGCACGTAATTTTGGGGAGCGCATAAGGATGGCGGAAGCAAACAAAAACATGCGCGCCAAGCTGATCGGCTGCCTGGGCATGGGATATTTTGTAAACAGTGCGCAGGAACTCATCTTGCCGCAGCTTTTCCCTGCGAT
>CAYXPO010000411.1:1278-4905 GCA_964466925.1 uncultured Nitrospirales bacterium | reverse complement strand
CCACCGCGACGGCGGTATCACACGCCACGGACAGGCCAAATACCGGGTCTTGACGGAGAACGCGGCCCTCGGGCACGGTCACGCTGTTCTCTTGAGTAACAACGCCCAAGCTGAGATGGGCGGCAGTCAACGCGGTTTCAGCCTCCGCTTGGGTGAGGCCCGTCAAATTCGGCACAGGCGCAATGCAAAGTCCGCGCGACACGACGATGTCCACCATGCTGCCGTAAGGAACCGAAGCCGCCGCCACGGGGTCTTGGGAAATCACATGTCCAAAGGGCACAGTATCGCTGTATTCCAGAGTGACTTCCCCCAAAAGCAATCCAAGGACCGCCAGCGCGGCTTCAGCTTCCGCCTGGGTTTTCCCGGAAAGGTCCGGCACGGTCACTGATGAAGGCACGAAAACGGCGATGAGTTCCACGTTCTGCGTGATGGTTCCAGAAATTGAAGGAGAAGCGGGGTCTTGCCCGGCGGGCACATTGCCCTGCCATTGCAGGAACAGGAAATCCCCGCCGGGAGTGGCGTTAACGGTGAAGGCGTCCCCGTTGCGGTGCCAATAGAGGGCCGGAGCCGGGGCCGTGGTTCCATTCCCGATCACTTGAATGAACAGATAGAAATCCGCCTCGACAAAGTTGGCGGTAATCGCGCGGTTCTGGTCCATTAGGATTTCGGGGTCGCGATTTGTGGGGTCCATACCCGGGGGCAGGTCGCCGGACCAATAATCGAAGAGCGCGGAGCCTTGGTCGAGGGCATGGATGGCGGGCGTGGCCCCGGCCACAAAACCGGCGGTACCGGAAGGGCTGGTGCGTCCGAAGCCCACGCGATTCACCGTTAATTGATAGCCGGACGTGCCCAAGGTAATGGTGACATTTTTGTCTCCGTCCATCAGCAGGGAATAGGTGTAGTCAAAGGAGTTCACATCACCGGAATAGCCGCCCCAGAAGGTGGTGGTCCAAGGCCGCACTTCCAGATTGGCATACCGTCCATCCATGTATTGATACACCCCGGCGGGATGGGACACGTATTCCGCGGCGCCGCCGCCCATGACCGTGGTGGTGAGCGTGTAATCTCCGGGGGTGAAAACGGCGGTGAGGGTCATATCCTGACGGATAGTGAAGCGCTGGCCGGGATCATACGGGTCCATGCTTGGCAAAACACCCTCCCAATGATTGAAGGCATCGCCGCCATTTAGAATGCCGGCCACGGCTTCCACATTTGCGCCATCGAGATATCCATAGGTTCCGGGAGCGGGCCACGTGCTGCCATTGCCGGTAAAGGCCAATGTCAACGACCAATCGGCAGGGACGTAATTCGCCACAAGGGTACGGTCCCGATCCATGGTGAGTTGAAGATTCAATGCATCGGGAAACGGTGTATCAACATCCCCGGACCATCCGGCGAAGGCCCAGCCGCTCCCGCCCGGTTCGGCCACCACCCATATTTGCTGCCCGAGGGTATAGGTGTATTGAATGCCGGGCGCGGGGCCGCCGTCCGGATGTGTACTGCCTTCACCCTCAATAATGAGCGTCAGAACAGCGGGTTGAATGGTGAAATGGGCGGTCAGGTTCCGATTCTGATCCATCAGTACGGGTAACTCGGGGGCATGGGCATCCGCGCCTGCGGGCAAATCCCCTGACCAATAATCAAAAACATAACCATTTTGCGGCATGGCCGTCAGCACGGGTTCCATACCGTTGGCGAAATAGTAAAATCCGTTCCCCCCGGGAGACAGGCTTCCCTGGCCATCCACGCTCACATTCAATACATATCCCGCGCTGGCATAATGGGCCGTAAGGGATTTATTGCCGTCCATGACAACGTCCAAATATAGATTGCCGCTTGTCACATCCCCGGTCCATCCCGCAAAATAGGCCGAAACATTGGTGGTCGCTTGTACACGGGCGGTGCGTCCATTCAAGTAGGCATAGGCGCCTGGCGCGGGAATAATATTCCCATCCGGATCCCCCGCCATGGCAAGCGTCAAGGTCCAATCCCCCGGCACGAAATTCGCCGATACAGATCGGTTTTGGTTCATTGTAAAGGTCTGGTCCATCCTTTGCGGGTCTGAGCCCGGCATCAAGTCACCCGTCCATTGGGCGAAGGCATCGCCGCCGGATATCAATTGGGCCGTCCAATACGCCGAGGCGCCATTGCCAAACCCATAGGTTCCCGGAACCGGGCTTGTGCTTCCATTTCCATTGACCCCTATTGTGAGATTCCAATCCGCCTCCACAAAATGCGCCGTGATGGTCCGGTCCTGATCCATACTAACGCAACAAGAGAAACTGTTGGGATTCATGCTGCCGATATCGCCGGACCAGTGATCAAAGGCAAGGTCCTCAGAGCCCAGGGCGTTCACACACACGCCTTGTCCCTTTGGGAAAACATACTGTGTTCCAGGGGCGGGGCTCCCGGCCGGATTCGTGCTGCCTCCACCTTCAATAATGAGGGTAAGTGTCCGGAAATCTTCAACAAACACGGCTGTGATAAAGCGGTTTTGGTCCATGGTGACAGGCAGGATGGGATTGTAGGGGTCGGCGCCCATGCCGATATCGCCTTCCCAATGATCAAAGCGAAACAGGTTGGAAGTCAATTCCGCCTGAAGGTTAAAGGTTACACCGCTCTTAAAATGACTCGAACCATTAAAGAAGAACCCTTTGACCACCCCCAAGCCTTGAACCGAGAGGTCCAGTTTATATCCTGCGCTGGCAAAATCCGCATTAACGGTTTTGTTTGCATCCATCAACACTTGAATCATGGGCAGGAAACCTGTGGCATCGCCCGACCAGCCATTGAAAAAAGCCGTTCCATTATTGTCCCACATACTCACGGTGGCGGTTTGGCCGTCCAGATACGAATAGACGCCTGGCCGATACCACGTGCTGCCATCCAGATCGCCGGAGGTCGTAATGGTGAGGGTCCAGTTACCCGGCACAAAGTTCGCGGTGACCGATTTGTCACGGTCCATGTAAACCTGTGCATTCGTCAACCCGCTGGTTACATCCCCGGTCCAACCGCTAAAAGCGTAACCGCTGCCCGGCACAAGGAATGCATTCAAACTAACCGATGTGTTTTGCTGGATGGCATACACCCCCGCGGAGGGCGTTGTCTCGCCAATGCCATTTATGGTGACGGTTAGTTGGTACGTGGGACCGCAGCTGGCATTGGATTCCACGTATTCCGGGAAGGTAAATTTCGCGCGCAGCGCGGGAAGCTGATTGCATACGGCATCCTCGGACAGGGGGTTGTTATTCAGGTAGCACCGATCGTTCTCCCCCAGGCCCGCATTGTCCACCAACGCCTGAATATCCGTGATGAGATTGTCGTTCAGCGATATTTCCTCCACGGCGGGAAGGTTCTGGAGCGCGGCAATATCCACAATCTGGTTTTTGTCCAACCGGACGATCTTCAGTTTCGGCAGATTGGCTATGCCGGAGATGCCCGCAATCAGGCATTCACTGGCCTCTACTTGTTGCAGGTTGACAAGCCCGGACAATGCATCGAGGTTGGTTGTTTGTGTTTGATTGGCGACGAGAGTCGACAGGTTGGTCCAGTTGGCCATCACATTGATATCGCTTATGGGGCAGGCCACCAATATCGCTCCCCTCGGGTTGAGCGCGGTCAATCCAC
>CAYXPO010000411.1:0-1268 GCA_964466925.1 uncultured Nitrospirales bacterium | reverse complement strand
AACAGCTCCAAGTTGGTGAGAGCGTTAATGATCGGAATATCCGAATCTTTCAGTCCGCACTTGATATCAAAAAAAGACGTCAAGGTATCGGCCACGCCGGACAAGGGCGAAAAATCCACAATCGGGCTGGAGGCCAGCCAAAGCTGCTTCAAGCTGTCCAAGGTGCTGACGGCGGCAATGCTGGTCAGGCCATCGTTTCCCGTAAGGCTGAGATATTCCAGATTCACCAACCCCGCCAATGGCGTAATATCCGTGATCAGGTTGGTGCCGGTTTGAAGGGGGTCAATACCGCTCCCTTTATTGAATATGTTTTGTCCAAACCCCAAATCCAGGGTGACCAGGCCGATTAAACCGCCCAGTGGCGTCAGATCGGAAATCTGGTTCATGCCCAAATTGAGGTCCGTCAGGGAGGTACAGGCCTCCAACCCCGTCAGATCGGTGATGGCCAGCCCTTTTGCGCTTAACGAAGTGAACAACGGATTAGCCAGTTCCGTGTCTTCCGGGGGATTGCTTAAGGGCAACCCGGTGGCGGCCTCCCACTGCGCTTTCACCCGGTTCAGAAGCGCCGGATCGTTGAAGGTCACCGGCACGGCCCAACTCAATGACGTCAAGGCAACCATGAGCAGAAGCATGGCATGGGAAAAGAGACTCTGTTTGTGCATGGGAATCGTTCCTTACCGGTTGAATACCGCGCATTGACTTCTCAACGAAACAGGCACTACACCCCCATTGTCTCATAGATTGATGGATATGTCTATCCGCTCATGGCAGGATCGGGGAAGACAAGCATCCCGTGAGGGCATGGCCCCCACGGGATGTCATTCATGCCATTAGGTCTGTTTTATGCGCGGCCGGGGCAAAACCCGTCTTCGGTGCTTTGACCCGGACAGGCATGATAGCCGCCGGAATTGTAGAATTGGATCATGCGCAAGAGTTCCGAAAGGCTGATCCGCCAGTCTTGAGGACTGTAGTCCGAACTGTGGCGCGCACAGGTGCCGTCGCCGGTTCCCGGCGCATACCCGTCTTCCGTGCCGGCCTGGCAATGCAGCCCGCCGGAATTGAAGAACTGGATTACACGCAGGAGTTCAGACAAACTGATCACATCGTCGTGATTCGGGTCGGCGGAATGCCAGACCGCGTCCTCCGAACCTTCGCCTTCACCTTCCACGACACCTTCCGGATGGCCTTCTTCGCCTTCACTTACGCCTTCGGTGTAACCTTCGGTCAGGCCTTCGGCTTGACCTTCGGCTTCTCCCTCATTACCGCCT
>CAYXPO010000410.1:0-4917 GCA_964466925.1 uncultured Nitrospirales bacterium | reverse complement strand
CGCCGACGGCGCGCAAATCATCCAATAGGCATGCCGGGCCATGAACGAACAGTCTCCAGCCCTGAAACGCCCCGCCGGGTGGGAGATTGCGCTTTTACTGACCGCCGTGATCATTGCCCTTGCACTCGGCTTTTCCAACCTTGCCAAACCCGGCCTCTGGCACGACGAACTCGTCCATGTCTTCGTCGCGAAAAACATCGCGGCCCATGCCTGGCCCACCCTCCCCAGCGGTGTTTTCTACCCCAGTTCTCTCGCCTACAATTACCTGCTGGGCGGAGTCGTGGCCCTTTTCGGGGATGACGCCTTCACTGTTCGTGCCCCGTCGGTCCTCCTTTCCGGACTCAATATCATCCTGCTGTTTCTTCTCCTGCGCCCGTTATTGGGAACCCCAACCGCCCTCGTGGCGGCCTTCGCCTTGGCGCTCTCCCCATGGAGTCTCGCCTGGGCGCGTCAAGCCCGCATGTATACCCTCCAGACCACCGCCTACCTTCTTTTTCTCCATGCCTCCTACCGATTTATTCAGTCAAATACATCCAGAAGTATCGTTTTGAATCTGTTTATGATTGTATTTGTCTACGCCATCGGTATTTTGAGTTCCTACCATTCCATTCTCTTTCTCGGTGCTTCAGGAGCCTTCGTGCTCATCATTTTATGTATACAATGCCTTAATGGAAATAAAATTCATATAAATACATCCGTTTGTGTCGGTTATATCATGATTTGTATTGTTTTGGGAACCCTGACTCTTGTTGCACTGTACTTTAACCCCAATCCCGCCGACCAATCCGCCATCTTTGAAACCGGACTAGGGGGGAAACTGCCGGATCCACAACGGCTTGTTCGCTGGTACTACCTCCGATGGACCAAAGACAACCTCAGCCTCGGATTTCTCCTTCTGGCTTTTCTGGGCACCGCTTGGATGATCATCAAAGAACGTCCGAACGGACTGTATGTGGCGCTGTCGTTCTGGGCGCCCGTCTTAATTCTTACCTTCCTCATTGGTTACCGCCGCGAGCGTTTTATGTTCTTCGCTTTTCCTTGTTATGCCGCGTTATTCTCCTATGCCGTTGTTCAGATGGTTGCGTTCCTGTTTCGTTTCAGAAACTCCACCCTTCATATGGCCCTTTCCGTGCTGTTTGTTGTCTTTGGCCTCCGTTGCACCCTCTCCGCCGTCAAACTCATCGGAGATTCCCTCAACATCGCCCAAGGCGCGAACACCACCCTTGCCGTCAAACACCAGCAATGGCGCACACCCTGCGAATACGTCAAGCAACACCGCGTCAGCGAAGCCATTCTCACCACCATGGCCCTGCCGGTCCTGTATTACATTGGCCATGTGGACAATTGGTTTCCCAACCGCTATACGTGGTGGGAAGGCCAGGAATCGGGCCTTAAAGGGCTTGCCTCCCTTGATGAACTCCAGGCTTTCCTCCAGGAACACCCCAAGGGCTTTTTCCTCGCGGACAAGGAGCGTTTCGAGAAATGGCGTCACCACCGCGACCTCCCCGACCTCGAACAGGAAGTCGCCTGGGTCGAGCAACACATGACCCGCATTGAAGAAGCGTCCACGGAAGATGTCACCTTGTTTGCGTGGAATTTTGCGCCGTAAGTGATTTTTTCGCATAACGTGTCCATGAAACCGGTTGCGTTGCATCTATAAGGCGAAAGGAGGGTACGAAAATGTTCGTATCTTGGCAGGGCCGGTCCGATGCAAAAGTAGTCGCGCAGCCCAAAGAGCGCAGAGCCCTCCTTAGTCTTGAACTCTCCGGCAACACCACCACTTCCGTTGAACTCACGCTCCCCGAATGATGGGAGGGGCGGCGCGGTGGGGGTGCTCCAGGAGGGTTCGCGAGCAAGGTCTTGCCCGCTACTTTTGAGTCCCAGTCCTCCCAGTCCTTTCCCGCCCCATCTCTGCTTGCAGCCCACAAAAATCCAAGTTATAGTACCCCCATGGCCAGACTTGCTGAAAAATCATGGACCCGGTTTCTCTTTCTCATTGGGGTGGCCTTTCTGGGCCTCTTGATTTGGCATTTCGGCTGGAAAAACCTCATTGACGTACTCCTCGGTGTGCGCCTGATGACCTTCCTGGCCATGCTCATCATCATCACCCTCAGCTTTTGGGTGCGCGCCTGGAAATGGCGCTACGTGCTCGGTT
Source organism: uncultured Nitrospirales bacterium (assembly GCA_964466925.1). Taxonomy (GTDB): domain Bacteria; phylum Hydrogenedentota; class Hydrogenedentia; order Hydrogenedentales; family CAILVY01; genus CAILVY01. Next base: position 2,762 of record CAYXPO010000410.1, on the reverse strand, counting down.
CCGGCAAAAACAGCGTCAGCCTCTTTTTCTGGGCGAAAGTAGCCGGAAACTTCTCGCCCGGCAGAGTGGGGGAGTTGGCCCCCCTTCTCAGCAAGCGCCACCGCACCCCCCAGGTCGCCGCCTGGATCATCGCCGACCGTCTCCTCGAAATCGCCCTCACCCTCCTTCTTGGTTTTTTGGGTGTTTGGATCCTCCACCTCATTTCGGACCTCATTGCCGCCATACTTGCCTGCCTCGGATTCCTCTTCACCTTTATCGGCGTTTACCTGATATACCGGTCTGATCTCCTGAAACCTCTCGAAGCACGGCTTCCGGAGAATTCACACCGCAAACGCTTGGTCTCCCTTCTTATTCAACTCCACGAAGAGACCCGTTCACTCGCCCCCAAAGCCCCCCTCATTCTCCTCGTCACCATTGCCGGGAAAATCCTCGATATCTATGTCGGGGTGTACCTCTGCCTCGCCTTCGGATACGACGTCTCTTTCCTCCTCATGTGCGCCGCACGCTGCGCCCACGCCCTTGTCAGCGCCATCCCCCTCGCCACCGACGCCACCGGCGTCCCCTTCGCGGCCGCCGCCGTCATTCTTCACCAATACGCCGCCATGCCCTATCCCGCCCTCACCGTGGCCCTCAGCCTCGAATACCTCTTCATTAATCTTATCCTCTGGGTGTCCCTGCTCCTCTCCATCAGACTGGAACGCGGAAATTGACTAACATTCGTGTATTCATATTCAGTTCAGTATCCGTCCATGCAATTCATACCCCAGGACAAAATTGAATCAAAAACCCGCGTACTATACATTAAAGGGAAGGATGAAGAGCATGGCGGTTATTCAAAAAGAACTTTCGCAAGAAACAATTGATGTGCTGGTGAAAAGTATAGTGGAAACAGCGCACCCGCTTCGTATCCTGTTGTTTGGTTCCGCGGCGCGTGGAACGATGAATCAGGATAGCGATCTTGATGTCTTGGTGGTAATGCCGGAGGGGACCAACAGATTGCGCATTGCCGGCGATATCTATATGAACTTGGATATTGAATACCCGGTGGATATTGTGGTGGCCACGGAGGGCGATCTCGAAGAATATGCCGAGGATTTCAGCCGGGTCTACTACCCCGCGATAAAAGAAGGCATAACCATTTATGCGGCCTAAAAAATCTCTGTTCGAGTGCGCGCTGGAATGGTTGGAGTATGCCCGTGCTGATATAGCCGTCGCGGAACAATGCATGCGTAGTGACATCAAATTGGGAGCTGTGTGTTTCCATCTCCAACAAGCGGCTGAAAAATCCTTGAAAGCAGTCCTTGTAAATGCCGGAATTCATTTCCCCTATACGCACGACTTGGATAAATTATGTAAATTAATCGAAAGTGCTTCTATTCAATTTCCTAAAGACCTCAACAAGGTTAAACGACTTTCAGCATATGCGGTATGGACACGCTATCCCGGGGGAGATGAAGTTGAACTTGCGGAATATCAAGAGTCTCTTCACACCGCAAGACAAACAGTGAAATGGGCAGAAGGTATTATTGCCGCGCATGATCCTCACTGAAAACCTGACAAAGCGCTTCGGCGCCAAGTGCGCGGTGGATGCCCTTAACCTGAACATTCCATCAGGAACCTTTTTCTGTTTTCTGGGTCCCAACGGCGCGGGAAAAACCACCACCATCAAAATGCTGACCGGACTCCTGCACCCCACCTCCGGGCGCGCCGTTATCGGCGGATTCGACATCCAGAAACATCCCGTCGAGGCCAAGCGCCTCCTCGGATATGTCCCCGATCAGCCCTTTCTCTACGACAAGCTCACCGGCCACGAATTCATGCAGTTCGTCGCCGGGATTTATCAACTGCCGGAGGCCGTTTACCGCGCCAATGCCGAAAAACTGCTCGAAATGTTCGAGATCGCCCACGTGGCCGATCAGTTAATCGAGGATTACAGTCACGGCATGCGCCAGAAACTCACCTTTGCCGCCTGTTTCCTCCACGAACCTAAAATCATCGTTGTGGACGAACCCTGGGTCGGCCTCGATCCCAAAAACATCCGCTTTGTGAAAGACTTCCTCAAAACCAAAACCCGCGAGGAAGGCCTCACGGTGTTCATGTCCACCCACACCCTCAGCATCGCGGAGGAAATCGCGGATCAGATCGGCATCATTAACCAAGGCCGCCTGCTCCACCTTGGCACCGTCGAACAAATCAAGGCCCTCCAGGAAAATCCCGGCTCCCTCGAAGATGTCTTTCTCACCCTCACCGAGAACAATCACGCGGAGGGGGCATGAACCAGGTCTGGGCGGTCCTGGTGGCCAAGGTCCGCATGGCGGGGCATCTCATCGCTGGCGTGCGGGACGAGTCCCGGCTGAAAGTGGGGGTGTTGTCCGTTTCCGCCCTCGGGCTGTGGCTGGGCGCCTTTTTCCTTATGCATGCGGGTTTCGATTTCCTTGTTGATTTCGGCGGCCGCAGCAACGCCGAATTCAACTTCGGGGACCTGTTGATGAGCCGCCTGCTGAGCATTCTCTCCCTCTCGGTCTTCCTCCTGCTCATCTTTTCCAATGTGCTCGTCGCCTTCTCCACCCTCTACCGGTCGAAAGAAGTCGTCTATCTCCTGCATGCCCCCATGAGTTTCGAGCACTTCTTCCACGCGCGCTTTCTCGAATCCGTGGCCTTCAGTTCATGGTCCTTGGCGTTTCTCGGCTCACCCCTCATCCTCGCCTATGGCATCACCGCCAAAGCTTCCGTCCTTTTTTATTTTGCCGCTGTCATCTTCT
>CAYXPO010000409.1:0-4923 GCA_964466925.1 uncultured Nitrospirales bacterium | reverse complement strand
GGCGGCACAAACGCGGCGGTTATGGAGAGAGGACATTCGCCTTGCGCGGGAATGGCGAGGTGCAGGCCGTCCGCCCGCGCGGGAATCCTTTTCTTTTCACCGCCTGTTTTAACTTCATACAACGCGCCGCCGTTTATTGCGAACACCCCGTTGCGCAGCACCAGTTCCGTCTTCGCGGCGGCGTGAATGGTTATCTCCACCCGCTCTTCGTCATAGTGATGGACGCGAAGGTTGACCGGTCCATCGGAATGCAGCGAGGCGGGAATTTTATCAATGATCACGCTCTCCAGCGCGCCCAATTCAACCGCGCTTCGCGCCCCGGCGGCGTCCACCGTGGTGGTGAAGGCATGCGGCGTGATCACGCCCCGGCCATCGAAATGACGGATGAAATGCACCGCATCATCGCCCGGCCAGCCGTAGACCCCCGGGCGGCAGGCGATGATGCGCTCCTTTCCTTTCACCACGTTTTCCCCGATTTCCTCCACCGTAATGGGGCACATTTCCGCCGCGAGCGAACGGCGCGTCAGGGTCCCTTCGCCATAGAAAAAATACAATGCCCCGTACTTGAGCTTGTCCAGGGTGTCTTCATAGACGCCGCGCTCCGACGTGATGCGTCCGGGATCGCCCAGCGCGATGACCGTGGGCGCGAGATGCAGGCGCGTCAGGTTCAGATCGCCCCCGCCGGTTTCCAGGCAATACAGGAGGTTTTCCCGGTTGAGTGTGCGCGGCCCCGGATAGCTGTTGGCGATCACCACGCCATTGCGCGCGTTAAACCGGCGCACCAGTTCCACCATAACGTCCAGCCCCAGCAGATTCACCGAGGCGCATTTGCGGGTGATGGTCTTGGTTTCCGGATCGATATCCGCGCTGTGGCCGTCCCACCGATCATACGAATACAGCCCGCCATAGCCGTGCGCCAGGCCATCCGCGAACATGCCGGTCACGCCAAGTTCCTCCATCATGTAATCCGCCGCATTAAGCAGCGCGGGGCCGAATTGATTGTCCTTGGCCGGATAGTAAATGTACCAGCGGCAGCCCGCGTCCACGTGCGCTTTGCTGAAATAATTGAGGTAATAGGGGATGTTGTTGCCGCCGTAATCCGTCTGCCGCCCTTCCGCATCGAGCGTGCGCGAATCGGGATACAACCGGTCCGGCGTTTCCGTGGCGTAAAGGCTGTGGGCCACATGAAACATCACGTTCAGATGGGGGAACAGCGTGCGGGTTTTTTTGAAGGTGTCCTTTAGCAGCGCGCATTCCTTTGGATACGCCATGAACTCGATGCCCTCGACGGAAATGCCGGGATCATCGGGCACGTTGCCCAGACACCCGATGCTGGCGTATTTCAGATTCCGCAGCCGCACATAGTCTTCCGTGGGCGGCGTTCGCCGGTCCATGAAGGCAAAATTCCCCTCGATGGCGCGAACATACCCTTCGTCTTTCCGCACCGCGTTGATGAAGTCATAATAATCCCCCGAGCCATTCCAATAGACCGCCCATTCGAGGGTGTAACTGGCGCCGGCGTCCAGCGTGAAATGGGTATCGCGCAACCCCGCCCGATCCGCGTCCTGAAAATTCTCCCCATGCGTTTGATAGACATCATCCAACGCCACGAGGCCCACACCCAGGCCGGGCTGCGCCATGAATACGCAAAGATTGGGGTAACGGGTCACGGTACACGCCTTTTGCCGAAGCTGATTGCTCAGCATGATACCCACCGCTTCCTTTCCCGTATTGCGCACGGTGTCGCGCACGCCCATGCGCCCGGGCGTCACGGTAATCGCGCGATCAATGCGGTAAAACGCACCCAAGCCCCGGACACGGTATTCGTTTTCATTCAGACGTTCCACCGCGGCGTTCCAGGCGGCTTCCGCATTCGTGGACGGCGCTTCCGCAAACGTATTCGCGCCTCCCTTCGGATAGGAGAACATGGACTCCACATAAACCGGTTCTTTTCCCTCCGCATGAAGAATCAAGCCGCCCGCCGGTGTGGTTTCCAAGGCGATTGGGGGCAATGCCGGCATTTCAGGCAGGGGGGGCGTTGTCCAAGCGGCAGGGGCGGGCACAGGATTGGATATCGGATAATCGAACGAAGCAACGGCTTCCGCAACAAGCCCGGAATTGTTGTGGATGGCGGCTTGGAGCCGGTATTTCCCCGCCTCCAGCAAACCCACATTTAACACGGCCTCTTTCAGCACCCCCGTGTCCGGGATATCCTTGATCGGCAGTTCCGTTACACTTTTGGCCTCCCCTTCTTTGAATAACGACAGCACCGCGTGCTGATCCTCGGACAGCGGATGGAAATTCCCGAAATCAATATCCGCCCGGATGACACCCTCATTGAAGTAGTAAAAGGGATGCAGTACGATGCGGTCGAGGCCCTGTTCCAGACGCCGGTATCCGCTTTTCTCCGCTTCGTAATGAGCCTTAATCATTTCCTGCGGCAATGCCGCGCCGTACACCCGCACGCCCCCCAGGGCACCGTTGAAACTGTTTCCGGGCGAACCGCCCACGGACGATGCAATGCGGCCAATCGTAAAATCCCCGCCCGTATTGTAGGTTTTGAACTGAGAGACATACGAATGCTTCAGTTCGCCGTTCAGGTAAATCTTCAGTGTCTCCCCGTCAAAGGTTCCCGCCACATGATTCCAATAGGCCACGTTCATCGGCGTACAGCATTTGTTCGCGCCGCCGCCCACATACAGATAAAAATTCCCATCCGCATACGCCGTCATGCCGACACTGTCAAACGCAATGCCCGCCAACCCCGTTTCCGCATCCGGACGCTTGAAGGGATAGGCCCACAGTTCGATGGACACCGGCCCGGTCAACCCCAGCGCGGCCCCGGTTCCGGCGCTGGCAAAGGCATTTCCGGGCGCAAAATTCAGTACCTGCCGTGCGCCGCAGGGGGTCCATTCCGCGCCTGTTATCACAGCGGGATGTTTTCCGGCGGAATCCCCCGCCACGGTTCCCCGGCCTTCGTCCAGATTCCATTGGGCCAAGGGGGCGGGACATTCCACGCAGAAGGCGGAAAAGGCCCCTATCCCCGCGATGCCCAACATAACCAGCCCGTTTACAACATTTCTCCGCCCCATGGCATGCCCTCCAATGGTTGGTGCAGTGCGATATTCCGATTGTAGCGCATCCAGGCGGCAAAAAGCAGTGTGCCCGAATACTTTTCTGGGCTCTGGTGTTTCAGAAAGTGTGCTGGTTTTGTCAAAAATGAAACAAATGGTATAATCGCGCTTGTTGTCGTGTACATTAACGGGTTCAGCCCGAGGAGGATGCAACCATGTCCAATCAGACCCGGCGTCAATTTTTGCAAACATCCGCGCTTGCCACCGGCGCGCTCGCCTTGGGGCCCTTGGCCTCGTTCGCGCAGGACGCGCCCAAACCCCTGGATATGACCATCGCCCGCTGGAAAGGGGCGGCGGACGTGCCAATCGGCGAAATGGCCGCCAAGCTCACCCAACAGGCCATTGATGCGCTCGGCGGCATGAAGCGGTTTGTGAAAGCGGGGGATGTGGTGTGGGTGAAGCCGAATATTGGATGGGACCGCACGCCGGAGCAGGCGGCGAACACCCACCCGGACGTGGTGAAAGCCTTGATCAAAATGTGCCTGGAAGCCGGCGCGAAAAAGGTGAAGGTGGGTGACAATCCCTGCCATGACGCGGCCAAGAGCTATTCCAACAGCGGCATTGAAGCAGCCGCCAAGGGCATTGGCGGCGAAGTGGTGTTCCTCGACAAGAACCGGTTCAAGGAGATGGAGATCGGCGGCGAAGTGCTCAAGTCCATTCCGGTGTACCCTGACATTATCGAGTGCGATCTGGTCATCAGCGTGCCCGTGACGAAACACCACAGTTCGACGACGGTGACGCTGTGCATGAAGAACTACATGGGCGTCATCGAGAACCGCCGGAAATTCCATCAGGACCTGCCCGGCTGCATCCGCGACATGACGGCGTTCATGAAGCCGCGCCTGTCCGTGCTCGACGCCACGCGGATTCTGACCGCGCACGGCCCGACGGGCGGCGATCTGGCGGATGTGAAACGAATGGATATTGTCGCGGCGGGCACGGACATCGTCGCGTTGGACGCGTTCGGCTCCGAACTGCTGGGCAACAAACCGGAAGACATCGGCACGGTCGTGGCGGGGCATAAGGCGAAACTCGGCACCATGAATTACAAGGAACTGGCCCTGAAGGAGCTGGAAGTGGCGTGAAGTTTCACCGGCCCCGATCATGGGTGCAGTGGCTGCGGCGGCTGTGCCAGGGCGTTTGCCTTGTTCTGTTTTTAGGACTGGTGCTGGCGGCGCGTTTCGGCGAAGGCAAGACCGCCAGCTCCGTCCTGACGTTGTTTTTCGATATTGATCCCCTGGTGTTCCTGGCCACCTTTCTTTCCACCTACACGATCACCAAGGCGTTGCTGTTTTCCCTAATTACCGTGGCGGCCACGATTCTGCTGGGCCGGGTGTTTTGCGGCTGGGTCTGCCCGTTGGGCGCGGTGCATGCCATCGCCACGTGGTTCCGCAAGAAACCCAAGGGGAAATTCACGGCGGAAACCCGTTCGCCCTGGCAGCGCGTGAAGTATGGGATGCTCATCGGGTTAATCGCGATGGCGGTCTTCGGCGTGCATTGGATCGGCATTTTTGATCCCCTGCCGCTGCTGTACCGCAGCGTCACCACGGGCGTGCTGCCCGCCGCGCAATACGCCGTGGAGGATTCCTCGACCTATGTCTTCCGCAGCGACCCCCACGCGGGGGCCTTCCATCTCACTTTAATCACCGAGCCGGTGTATCAGTTTTTCCGGGACCGGGTGTTTCAAGTAGCGCGGCAGCGTTTTGACAGCGGCACGCTCATCACGCTGCTGTTCATTCTCATCGTGGCGTTGAATTTTGTCCGTCCGCGCTTCTGGTGCCGGTATATC
>CAYXPO010000408.1:1808-4947 GCA_964466925.1 uncultured Nitrospirales bacterium | reverse complement strand
GGCATTTCCGGCAGGCTTGCATGGGATACGACATGGTGATGATAAACATGCCGAAGCGTCCGCCGTTCCGGACATGGAGCGCGCCGGGGCCGTGACAGCTTTCACATCCGTTATCGAAGTGCTTGCTGCCGCGGAATTCGGAGCGGTCCATGGCCAACGCGCCATTATGGCATTTCAGGCAGGTTTCGGTCCCTACATAGCCGATGCCCAAGGGCTGGCACCCGGAGAGGACGAAAACCAGCATACCCGCGATACCCCCGCATCCGAAGGCCAAGCGCCTTTTCCCAGCCCGTATGTGGCGTTGTTCGCTCACTCGGTTCTCCTCCCGGTCTGCTTCCATTGCGAACTCATACCCTAAGCATTATAAGCATAACACACAATTGCCTTTTAGAATACAGAAAAAAGAGGTTCTTCACATCAGGGAAAACCCCGGATAAAAGGAAGCGCGGACCGGGCCGGACGGGTTATTTACCCCGTGCCTTCTTGATGAGCGAATAGGCTTCATTCAGGGCGCGCATGGTGTCTTCATCCCCTCCCCGGTCGGGATGGTGAATTTTGGCTTTTTGCCGGTATGCGCGTTCAATTTCCTCCCAGGGGGCGGAGGGCGACAGGCCCAGCAGGCGAAAACTGAGGTCAATGTCTCGTGCGTTGAAATTCATAGTGTTGGATTTGGGGTCTTCAACATGCTCGCCGCGCAGTTCGCGCAGCCCCCGGATGACGACCGGCCACAACCCGCTCCAGCTCAACACCACAATGATGAGCACGATAACGAGGAATTCCTGGAGTCCCATCATGACGCTTCAATGCCTGTCTCTTGGTTCAAACTTGAAAATATTATCCACAGCCTCCCCCACTTTATCCAGGGGAGGCTTTGGGGATTCTTTCGACAAGGAGGCCGCGCGGCGGCGTTCGCGTTGCCACGCGTTCATTCTGGGCAACAGCTTGATGTAGGCGTAGCCCACGGCCATGCCGCCGAAATGGGTGGTCACCGATACGGGGCTGTCGCCCAGCGCCGTGATAACATTCATGACAATGATGATGATCACCAGCCAGCGGGCGGTAATCGGGGTGGGAATGGGAAACATGAAGAACTGGCGGTCCGGGTCAATCATGGCGAAAGCCACCAGCACCCCCATGACGGCCCCGCTGGCCCCGATGACGGACGGAGACGCCCCGCCGGGCATGAGGAAGGGGATCAAGGTGGCGAATACGCCCAAAGCGCCGCAGGTGAGATAGAATTTGAAGAATTGGCGCGTTCCAAGGGCGCGTTCCACATCCGGCCCGAAGAAAAAGAGCCAAAGCATGTTCATGGTCAGGTGCAGCAGCCCGCTGTGGAGAAACTGATAGGTAACCGGCTTGTACAGCAGCCCATGAAGGAACAGGGAAGGTTGAAACCCGAACAAGGCGCTCATCAGCCCGCCGGAGCCCATGCCCACGCCGTATTTCTTGAGCAGGTAGACCTCCAGAGGGTCCGCGAGAAGCTGAAGGGCGAACACAACGGTATTAAGCAGGATCAGGCGCTGCACCGCCCAAGTAATGCGCGGCATGACAACGCCGGTGTTCTCCCGGTAGTATTGATATTGGCTCATGTAACCTTCAAGATTCCTTGTTTCCCTTTATGGTACTTGAAATCACCACCACACGCCAAATGGATGATGAAGCATCCGTTTCATGACCGGCTTCTGGGCAACAGCTTCGGGCGATTGACGGGTCTGAGAAGACCTTTCTCGAGCAAGGGAAGGATTTCATCCACATAGTCCTTGGAACGTTTCTCCGGAGCGGCGGAGAACCAGTGCACCCGTTCATCGCCCCGGAACCAGGAGAGTTGGCGTTTGGCATAGCGGCGGTGATGCCTTTTAGTGGCGTCGAGCGCCGTCTCCAAGGATTGTTCGCCGCGCAAAAAAGCAGCGATTTCCCGGTATCCCAAGGCTTTCAAACGGTCAATGTGAGGGGCGTATCCCTGTTCGATGAGGGTGCGCACTTCCTCCACCCATCCCTCCGCCACCATTTGATCGACGCGGCGGGCAATGCGGTCATAGAGGGCTTCGCGATCCCAGTCGAGACCCACGAACACCGCATCCATCGGTTCCGCCTGGGCGCGATGTTCGTGATGGAGGCGTGAAAAGGGCTGGCCGGTGGTTTCATAGACCTCGAGGGCGCGCACCATCCGCACGAGATCGTTTTCGCTTGACAGCGACGCGGCATAGTCCGGGTCCACTTCACGGAGCCGGGCCATGAGATGGGCATTGCCCAGTTCATGGGCCTCCGCCTTCAGGCGTTCGCGCAATTCCGGCTGCTGTTTGGGGCCTTGAAACAGGCCGTCCACCAACGCGCTGATATACAAGCCGGAACCTCCCGCCACCACGGCGGTTTTCCCCTGTTGGTTCAGGGCCGCGATGATCTTGCGCGCCATGCGCTCGAACTCCCCGGCGGCCATTTGGTCTCCGGGATCGAGAATGCCCACAAAATGATGCTTCACCCGCGCCTGTTCCGCGGGTGTGGGCGCGGCTGTGCCGATTTCCATGCCGCGGTAAAATTGCATGGAATCGGCGGAGATAATTTCGGTATCCAAGCGTTCGGCCAATTCGATGGCGAGGGAGGTCTTTCCCGAGGCCGTCGGCCCCACGACCGCAAGGATGGGGATCACTGGATTCTCCGGAAACTTTTTTCCATTTGATGCTGGGTAATCTCGATGATGATGGGGCGGCCATGCGGGCAGGTATAGGGCGGATTCAGACGGCGGAACCCTTCCAGAAGGGCGGTGCGTTCCTGGGGGGTCAGGCGTTCTCCGGCCCGGATGGAACTTTTGCAGGCGGTGGTGGCGGAGCGCAGCAAGTCCGTCAGGAGATTGTCCCGATCAAACAAGTCACCCTGCCCCAATTCATCGAGAATGTGGTAGATGGCATCGGCAACCCGGGCTTCCTCATAGAGATGGCAGATGGCGGTGACCTGGAAGGTGTTTCCGCCGAAGGGTTCAATTTCGATGCCCAGCTTGGTAAAGAGTTCCAGATTACTCTCCATCAGGCGGACCTGAGAAGGGGCCACTTCTATAACGAGGGGCACGGCCAGCCGTTGGGATTCATAGGAGTTGTCCTGGAGTTCGGCGGACAGGCTGTCGTAATTGAGCCGTTCGTGCAGC
>CAYXPO010000408.1:0-1798 GCA_964466925.1 uncultured Nitrospirales bacterium | reverse complement strand
CTGGTCAATGATGAGCAGGCGCTCTTCATCCGGCACCACCAGATAGGAGTCGAAAATCTGCAAGGGGGCGTCGGCCAATCCGCCCACCCGCTCATAGGAGGCCTCCGGAACCAGTTCAAGCGTTTCAGGGGGTTCTTCTTTGTGCGGACGGGAAGGAACCGCCTTGGTCTGCGGTGTTTCAGCGGGCTGTGAAGGCAAAGGAGGCTGAACCGTCTTTGCCGGGGCCGGAGTGAAGGATCGTGTTGGCACACGAGGCGCATCGTGTGGCGTTTCCGGCGGCGGAGTGGGTTCCAGGGCAATGAAATCGGTTTGGGCGGGAGCTTCCGGAAGATTGACGGCGGGGCGGCGTTCCTTCGGGGCGAGATCATGCAGGCAGCCCCGAATGATGTCGCGGACGGCGTCGCGGGCCGCGCGTTCGTCCCGGAACCGGATTTCGCGCTTGGTGGGGTGGATGTTCACGTCCACAAACCGGGGGTGCGTTTCCAGCAGGATCACCCCGACGGGATGGCGGCCCACGGTTACCAACTCACGGAAGGCGTCCTCGAAGCCGTATTGCAGGGCGCGGTTGACCACGGGCCGGGTATTCATGAAAAAGAACTGATGCGAGCGCGCGGACCGGGTGAGGCTGGGCAATCCGATGATGCCGTGGAGTTTGAATCCGGCCTGTTCGCCCTTGACTTCCCGCATGTCGTGGATGAAATTGAGTCCCCAGATGAGGGCGACCCGTTCCCGGAGCGAGGCGTGTTCCGGTATGTCCAGCAGCATTTTGTCGTTGTGGAAGAACTGAAAGCCCACCCCTTCGCGGGCGAGGGCGTGGCGCTGCACCACATCAATGCAGTGGCTGAGTTCCGTGGCGATGCCTTTGAGGAATTTCGCGCGGACGGGCGCGTTGAAATACAGGCGGTTGACCGTGACGCGCGTTCCGGGGGGCGCGCCCGCCTGCGCCACATCGCGAAGCACCCCGCCGTCAATACGGATGCGGGTGGCGGAGGCATCCTTGGCCCGGCGGGTGAGCAATTCAAATTTGGAGACGGAAGCGATGCTGGCGAGGGCTTCGCCGCGGAATCCCAATGTCTTCACCGATTCCAGGTCCGCCGCCTTCCGAATTTTGCTGGTGGCGTGGCGTTCGATGGCCAGCAATGCGTTTTGTTCCGACATGCCATGGCCGTTGTCCAGCACTTCGATGAGGCGGCGTCCGGCGGCGACCACGCGGACGATGATGCGGGTGGAACCGGCGTCCAGCGAGTTCTCCAGGAGTTCCTTCACGACCGAGGCGGGACGCTCCACCACCTCCCCCGCCGCGATCTTATTGACCACGTCGTCCGGCAGGACCCGAATGGGCGATATGTTGGTCTCGGCGCTCATAACCTCCCCGGCATTTTTTCCTGTGAGGGTATTTTAATGCAGCGGCGCGGAAAATGAAAGTTTGGGGATTTTGAGGCACTTGCGCCCCCCTTCCATTTTGGTTGAGGAGAAAAAGGGGGGAAAAACCGGTTTCGGCGCAAGATACCGGTAATTGGCCCGGAACGCGAAGTGTTCATGCAGGAAAAGAGTATTCCGCACAGGCCTGATTAGGTGCTTTGGTTCGCGCAATTCGACAATTCATCCCAGCGGGAATAGAGGGCGGTGATACGCGCTTTAGCCGCGTTCAGGGTATGGAGCACCTCTTGGACATACCCATGGTTCTTGGAATAGAAATCTGGTTGAAGGATTTCCTGTTCCAGGCGGGTGGCTTCGGCTTCGGCGGCCAGAATGGCGGCTTCCATACCCTCAAGCTCTTGTTTTTCTTTCCAGGTCA
>CAYXPO010000407.1:0-4957 GCA_964466925.1 uncultured Nitrospirales bacterium | reverse complement strand
CAGGTTCCATGCAATGAATTCGCCAAACTGGTCGCCAAGCATGATGCCGAACGCAACGTGAAGGGCTTCACCTGTTGGACCACGATGACTACATGCCCTCCTTTGTGCTGATCACGGAAGCCTGGCGCCACGACGCCAAGATTCTGCACCTGCTGCGCTTGGCCTCGGATTCCAACATCGTCATGAACCGTGCGTACAACCACTACCAGCAGTTCGCCGCATGGATCGCTCAGAGGTCTTCTTCGTCACATGCATGAAAGACAATGCCCGCTACGAAGTCATTGAGCGCCGCCCCGTGCCCCGCCACTGCAACATCCTGTCCGACGAGATCATCCGGCGCACCGGCGCCAACGCCCAATGTAAATGCCCCCATCTCCTCGCGGCTTGCGCGACTGGCTCGACGATCCGTTCAACACCCCTCCTCTTCTACCTTTGCCCGGACAACTTGAATTGGCCTTAACACAATTGGGACAGCCGAAAAACCACTCGATAGAAAAATGACAAACATCAACCCAAATACTCGATTCTGGAAGGAAATACCCCTATGATAAGCCCTTCAGCAGACAAAGACTCGCCCCTTTAGGGCAGCAGTGTAATTTTCTCAAAGAAGTCCTTCGTCAAGCCCGAAGAATCATTTACGGGAGCAAAAGCAATGTGATACATTTCAATACCTCAATACCAGTAATCGTTGCTTTTTTGTTTTGGCCATCAATGCCGTGGAGAAGTATGTCCACAACAGAGAATAGCCATGAAGGCCGGAAGCCGCCGCGCGGTGTGGTGTGGGCGGGGCGAATGGCAAAGGGTTGCATTGCCTTTTCGGCCCTGGGCTTGCTGCTGACGTATTTTGGCGGCTCCCTTTGGTATTTTGCGGGCGCGGGGTACTGGGTGCCGGTCTATTTGCTGATCGCGGCCATTGGATTGCCGGGGTGTATTCCCGTCCGTTCCTGGAAGTGGATGGCCGCCGGATTTCTTTGCGTGGTGACGGCGCTGGGATTACTGGTCCCTTGCTACTTTTCCGCGCCGAATCGCGCCGCGCCGGACCAACACGGAAACCTGCGGATTCTTCAGTTTAATCTGTATGAACACAAAAGCGATCCCAAGGCGTTAATCGCGTTAATCAACCAAACGGCTCCAGATGTCCTGCTGTTTCAGGAATACGATACCGAGTGGGAAGCCATCCTGAAACCTATCGAAACAATGTATCCCCATCATGGGATTTTCCCACGCTACCCCAAAGGCCATCCCGACTTGGGCCAATATTGGCGGACGGAGGCCGCCCCGCCCGAAGTGCTTGCGGAGGCCGGCCTTCCCGCCGTGAAGACCGCCTTCCTTATCGAGAACCGTCCGGTAACGGTGTTTAATGTGCATACCGCCGCGCCGTTCTCCCCCAGCCGTGCCCGGCGGTACCAGGCGCAGATGCCGGCGTTGGCGCGGCAGGTGTGCCAAACCCCTGGGCCGGTGATAGTGGCGGGAGACTTGAATGCCGGCCCTTGGTCGTTGCCGTACCGGAATTTGATCCGGCAGACCGGCCTGATCAGCGCCCGTCAAGGGTTTGGGATTCTGGGTTCCTGGCCCTCGTTTTTCGGCCCCTTGCGGATTCCCCTGGATCACATGCTCGTGAGCGCGGATATCCAGGTGGTCCGGTGCTGGATCGGCCCCGGCCTCGGGTCTGACCACCGCCCGGTGCTGACGGAACTCTGCATCCCGCCCGCGAAAAACGGGGACTGACGCGGCCGCGATACCGCGGCGTCCGCGTGGGCCGCGTGCCATAGGTTAATCCGCGATAGTGTGTTCGAGCACCTGTTCGATGGAGGTGATGCCTTTGGCGGCGGTGGCGAGCGCGTTCTGGCGCAGGGATTTCATGCCGCACTCGATGGCCTTGGTTTTGATTTGGTGCGCGGTGCCGCGCTGCAATACCAACGGATGTATATCCGGCCAGTTGAGCATGGCTTCAAGCACCGCGGCGCGGCCCCGGTAGCCGGTGTCCTTGCATTTGCCGCACCCGCGCCCCCGCATGAACTGCGGATTCGGAATATAGTCGAACGGCGTGTACTGGATGCGTTCAAGCACGTCCTGCGGCACGTTGATGGGTTCCTTGCATTCGTTGCAGATGCGTTTCAGCAAGCGTTGCGCCGCCGCCAGGGCCACCGAGGATTGCACCAGGAACGGTTCGATGCCCATGTCAATCAAACGGGGGAACACGCCCGCCGCGTCGTTGGTGTGCAGGGTGCTGAGCACCAAATGGCCGGTCAACGCCGCCTTGACGGCCACGTCCGCCGTTTCCCCGTCGCGGATTTCGCCCACCATGACGATGTTGGGGTCTTGGCGCAGGATTTGCCGCAGGGCTTCCGCGAAGGTGAAACCTATTGTGGACTGCACCTGCACCTGATTGATGCCGAACATCTCGTATTCGACCGGGTCTTCGACCGTGACGACATTCGTTTCGACTTTGTTGAGTTTGGTCAGGGCGCTATACAGCGTGGTGGTCTTTCCGCTGCCGGTGGGGCCCGTCATCAGGATCATGCCATGCGGAAGTTTCAGCGCGTCATGAAAGGCCTGCATGGGCTGCGGCTCGAACCCCATCTTGTCCAGATCAAGCGTGAGGTTGCCCTTGTCCAACACGCGGAGCACCACCTTCTCGCCGTATTTGCAGGGGAGGAACGCGACGCGGAAGTCAATTTCGCGGCCGTTGTATTTGATGCGGAAACGTCCGTCCTGCGGCAGCCGGTGTTCATCAATGCGGCATCCGGAGAGAATCTTGAGACGCGCCACGAGGTTGTGTTGAATCGCTTTCGGCGGCGCTTTGCCCTCCTCCAGCGTGCCGTCCACACGGTACCGGATGCGGATAATCTTTTCAAAAGGTTCTATGTGAATATCGCTTGCGCCCCGCTCGAGTCCCGAAAAAATGACCAGGCGGGTCAGTTTCTTCACGGGTTCATCATCCGCGCCCACCTCGAGTTTGGAAACATCCTCGATTTCCGAGTCCTCCGGGGCTTTTACCTCTTCCACGGACGACCCGTCTTCCTTGTTCTCCATCAGGGTCTTGAACAGGTTGTCGGCCTTCTCGCCCCCATAATGGCGGTCTATGGCCGTGGCCAGTTCCGACGCCACCGCCACCACGGGCTCGATCTCGTAGCTGGTGAGCATGCGGAGATCGTCCAGCGCCATGATATTGAGCGGGTTGGCCATGGCCAGGGTCAACACGTCGCCGGTAACGGACACGGGGAGCATTTGATACTGCCGGGCCAGGGTTTCAGGGACTTCCGCCAGCACTTCCTTCGGGATGGCGTAGTGGTTCACGCGGATATGCGGGATGCCAAGCTGTTCGCTGAGGCACACCACCAAGTCCTCCTCGCTCAAATAGCCGCGTTCCACCAGCGCGGCCTGAAGGGTTTTCCCCGTGGTGCGCTGCAGATTCAGGCATTCCTGAAGTTGCGCCTCCGTGACCAGGTTCTGCTCCAGCAGCATGTCCGGCAGGCGTTTTTTGGCAATTCTAGTACTCATGGCAACGTCCTTGGCAAAGGCGCGGTTCCCGAAGGATCACGCCGCGTTTCCAATACTCAGATGGCTTAAGATTTCATCCGCCATCTCACAGGACATGTCCTGGCCCACCAAGTGGGCGAAGGCGACGATTTTTTTCAGGCTTCCCGTCATTTTCCGGATGTCGTTTGGCACCCGCATCGCAATGAGCGAGAGAATCTCTTCGGGCACCGCCGCCTTGGTCTGCGTGGCCTGATGCCGCAGAATCTGCATGCGGGTGTCCCATTCCGGGGCTTTCAACTCCGCGACAATCCCGCTGGCGAAGCGCGACACCAGCCGCTGCTCCAACAGGCCCAGGCGGTCGGGCGCCTTGTCGCTGGCGATGATAATCTGCCGCCCTTGTTGATGCAACACATTGAAAATATGGAAAAATTCTTCCTGCGCCTCGACGCGCCCGCCCATGAATTGAATATCGTCGAGGATGAGCACGTCCCAGTGGCAGTAATTCTCGCGGAACACATCGAGCGCGGCATCCTGCATGGCCTCCGCCACGCGCCGGGCAAAATGGCTCGCCGAAACATAGCCCACGCGTTTCTTGTCGCCGTCCCCGCCCAGGATGGCGTTTCCAATGGCGCTGATCAGATGCGTTTTGCCCGTGCCCACATTGCCGTATAGGAAGAAAGGGTTGTACTCGCCGCCCGGTTGGGCCGCCACCGCCTGCGCCAGCTTAAAAGTAAACGCATTGACCCCGCCCGGGAAGAAATTCGTGAAGTTCAGGGCTTCCAAGGGATGCTCCGATTCCAGGGCGTTGCGCACCTGCTCATCGGATTCCGCCGCATTCTCTCCGGAAACTTGCCGTCCGAAGGGGGCGACCGAGGCATGCCGTTCACGGCGGGCCGCCCGTAAATCCTGCCGGGCATTTCCCTGCACCACCCCGGCTTCCATCAACTGCGCGGACTGTTGCACGGACTGCAGGGCGGCCTCGGCGATTTGCGTGATCCGGGACTCCCGCGCGGCGAAGCTTTCGTTCATGGCGTGGAGGGCGTCCGTCATGCGCTGGGTGGTTTCCGCCTGCACTTCGCGAAACGCCGCGGCTATCGCCCCCGCGGAAGATTCATCCACCGTCGCGGCTTTGCTCCCCGCCGTGGCGCGCATCTGGACAATCATGGCGGCCATCGCCTCTTGCACGGCTCCGCCCACGCTGTCGCGGATCACTTCCGCCAACTGGTCCAGGGCGGCCCCGGCCATCGGTCTTTCCTGCGCCGCATTGGCCCGCGCCATCACCATCACCTGGGCCAGCACTTCCTGCATCGTCCCGCCCACACTGTCATGGATTAACTGGCTCAACCCATCCGCGGACAGCGGCGGGGCGCCGGGCGCCGGACGTTTCAACTCTTCCGCCAAAGAAGCCACGGCGTCGCGCATGGAATCACGAATGGTGGCCGCGATGTCTTCTTTGGAGGCTGTTTGGAGGAGT
>CAYXPO010000406.1:0-4982 GCA_964466925.1 uncultured Nitrospirales bacterium | reverse complement strand
GATAGTCGCCCATGGTCTTGAACGCCGGATTCTCGGATAGGGAAAGCGCTCCGGCGGGACAAGCCGAGATGCAATAAAGGTCCGTCATTTCACACTCGAAACCGATGCAGCGGTAATCCAGCGGACGCAGGGGCTGCCGGTAGCCTTCCGGGCGCTTATGCACGTCATACAGGCAGGTGCTCACGCATTTTCCGCACGCCAGGCAGCGGGAATCGCGGTGAATGGAAAATTTGCCGATCTCGTTGCGGTAACGCGGCGGCGCCGGTTTTACCTCGCGGCTGACGTCCACCTCAAGCTTCGGCATTGGAGGGGCCGATGTCGTCGTACTCATGGTCTTATGCGCCTCCCTTGCGTTTGCCGAACAACCGCCCAAAGGTCGCGGCCTCGAGATCCTCAAAAAACATGGCGCGCCCCACTTCGCCGCGCAACCGGCGCACCTCGCGAATGCCCATGGCGCCCAACAGCTCCAGCAACTGGTTCCGCCACGCGCCCATCATGTTCACAATCCGCTGCACGCCCAGCGATTCGTCAATGTCCGGCATGTCAACCGGGCACGGCTCCCCGCGCACACACTCGCCGCAGAGCCGGCATTCCAGCGCAATCATGAGGGGAAGGTCCACCGCCACCAAGTCCGCGCCGCAAATAATCGCCTTGGCCACATGTTCCGCCTGCGCGATGCCGCCCGAGGCGATAAGTGTTACAAGATCGCGCGTGCCGTCCTTCACCAGCGCCTTGTGAATCCCGCGGAGCGCGTCGCGCATATGCCGCGCGCCCTGCGGCGCATGTTCACGGCCATGCGGATCAAACACCAGTTCAATGACTTCCGCGCCCGCGCGGGTAAGCCGGCACACGTCCTGGGCGCTGTCCGGCGTGACCTCCAGGCGAATCGCCACAAGGCGGCTTGGATGCTCCCCCTTGATGCGCGCCTGAAGCGCCATCACGTTTTCACTGTCCGGCAGCATGACCATTCCCGCCGTGGTCTGGATCTTGCCAATGTCCTCCGGCGTGAACAGCGGAAGGACATGGCCCTCCTCCAGCGATATCCCGGCGGGGGTGCTGTGTCCGTCCACAATGAACAGCGTGCCGATTTCCGCCGCGGCCTTCGCCACGCATTGCACCACATTGCCGCGCCGAAACCGTTGCGGAACCCATTCAAAAATAATCGGCACCGGGATTTCCATCAAGGGCGGCGGGGTGACGGTCAATGCGCCTTCGGCGAATGGAAGAATCATCAACTTGCGTCCGATGTCCACGCTCGTGCTGATATACTCGCGGCCATGAATGCCGTCGCGGGTCGGCCGCACAATCTCCGACATGTCCGTCCACATCGAATCGAAACCGGGGCCGGAAAACGGGCCGCCATACCCGGAGCCGGACACCGGAATCGAGCCGGTTTCCGCCTGGTACCAATTGGAAAGGATAATTTCCGGGGTGTAGTACGAATCGCCCAGCCGCTCATATTCCGGATTGACAATGCGCGTGAGGATGCCCTTCGTGCAGTTCTGCACACACGTCAGGCAGCCTTTGCATTGATAGATGTAATCGAGAAACCCGATCTCCTCGCGCAGCGTTTTCGCCTCATCGCGGTAGAATCCGTACACACAATCGCGCTTCACGCAGTTGTGGCAATTCGAGCAGTCTTCGCGCCAGTCCACAATGCCGAGTTTGCCAACCGGACGGCGGCGGGGCGGCGCGCTTTGCGTATGGATATGATATTTGGCGGGCACGGCTAACGGGCCTCCAATCCGGACCGCTCGATAATCTCCAGGGCGGCGGCGTCATCGCCTTCCGCGCACAGCTGAAAGCCGCGAAGCCCCTGCAAGGCGGAAAGCTGCTTGATCGTCTCCACCGCCGCCGCAATGCCTGCCGCGCGCTGGGCCGCCTGGTCTCCCGCCGCGGAAATTCTTTCCAGCAGGGTCTTCGGCACCAAGGGCGCGGGACGGCTTGCCGCAAAGGCCCGTGCAGACTCGGCATCCAGCAGCGGTTGAATGCCCGCGAGGAGTGCGACCTTTTCCGGAAGACCCCGTTGCGCCACTTGATTCCACCACGCCTGGAAACGTTCCACATCATACACCGGCTGCGTAATCAGGAATTTCGCCCCCGCGTTCACCTTCTTCGCCAGCCGCATCAATTGCAGTTCCTGCGGATCGGCGAAAGGAGCCGCCACGCCGCCCAGGCAGAACGGGCCGGCGCCCGCGAACGATTCCCCGCACACCGCCGATCCCCCGCCTCCCAACTTCGCAACGGCCTCCAGCAGGTGAATGGAATCTATGTCGTATACATTTTTCGCCTGCGGGCAAATGCCCAGGGTCTGGTGCGAACCGCTGGTGCAGAGAATGTTGCGCACCCCCAAAGCCTGCGCGCCCAGGCATTCGGAAATCAACGCTATGCGGTTCCGGTCCCGCGTGACGATATGCAGGATGGCCTCCACCCCCTCCGCCGCGATAATCCCGGCCGCCGCCAGCGCCGACATGCAGATTCCATTCCGGTTGTCACTCACGCCCAGCGCGTGGACCTTTCCCGCAAAACGCTTCGCCGCCGCGCGCAACCGCGCCGCATCTCCGCTCTTGGGCGGTTCCATTTCAACCACCAGGATCGGCCCGCCGACCTGCACCTTCGCCTCGAACATAGTCTCTTTTTCCGCCATAAAATTCCTGCCTTGCCTTGCGCCGGAAGGGCGCTCCTAATTTCCCAGACTTAAAATGCCTTTCGCGCCATATGGGTTCGATTTTTTCGACAGAACGCCTTTAACTCTTGCCCGCCAAACACAGCGGATTTTCTTCCAAAGCACACAACGGCGCCACCGATTCCCGGATCAGGGCTTCCACATCCGCGCCCTCCGGACAATGCACCAACGCCGCACGCTCCGCTTCCAGCCCTATCTCTTTCAACAGCCGCCGCACCGTCCCCATGCGAATCTCCGCACGGTAATTACCCTGTGACAACCGGCAGTGGCCGTGCGCGCACGCAACCACGAGCAGGCCCCGCGCCCCGCCTTCCATCGCATGAAGCATATAGTGCGCATCCGTCTTCCCGCTGCACGGAAGCTCCGTCACTTCCACATGAACCCCGTTCTGGGTCCATTGCCGGGGAACATGTCCGCCTTCCGGGACACATTGCCGGCACACATATACCGAAACACCTGATACGGTTGACGCGTTCATCCCTGCTTCTTTCTGCCTGTAGCCGCCCGCCTGTCCGTTCACAGACGCCATAAACCCATGCTAACGGTTCTGGTGTACCTGCGGGCAGGAATACTGCGGACCAAACTTCGATTCTAATTCCATTAAAACCCGACTGTCAAAATGGCTGCCCGAAAAATTCCGGAAAGCCTGTGGCAACCCTGTATGCTTGCTATACCGATCCTTTCCTCCGGGCAGCGTCCATTATCTTACACACGGGAACGAAATTATTCAAAAAAAAGATTCCATGCCCAATTTTCATACCAAATGGTAGCCTTTTGCGCCTTTCATACTTCCGGGTACGTTTTTACAGGCACTACAGGCCTTTCCACCAGGGTTCACGCAAAAAGCATGCCCAAGCGGTTGATACTTGCGGAAGTGGACAGGATGGATGGTAACGGCAATCAACGCACACGCGGAATCGGACGTTTCATGCGAAGCAAAATCGCGCGCGCACCGGAAATCGGCTACCTATGAGACTCCCGTGCGATCTGTTGCACACACCAAGTTTGGTCTGAAAAGGACCATCACGTGGAAGCTTTTTCCGCCCGCCCATTTGCCGCCGAATCCCGCACGGAAACATGCCGGCCCACCACGCTGATCATGTACACCATAAAAAGATAATAAACGATCAGTTCACGAAATTCAGACAGGTTGTTTGTGATGGAACCAATTTCCCAGGGAACGGTTTGTCCCAGTTTGGCCGCTTGCTTCACCAAATGCTCTTCATGCTCCCCCAGTGCATGCGTGATCAAATTCAACACCACCATGAGCGCCATCGTCAAAACGGCGAACCGGTCCGGCGCCAACCGTTTCAACCAGGGCCGGGAAATATGCGGCCCGGCCAGGGCAAAGACAACGAACAAACCAATGAGTATGCCGTCCGCCACCAGCTTGAAAACTTTGGTTAATTGACCCCGGTTATGAATATTGATATTGGGCGCATCCCACGCCGTATTTTCAAGAACCCCCGGCCCCCATTGCGCCACGGGCGTAAACCAGCCCGTGCTCCGCTCCATGGTGCAGTAGCGGTAAAAATTGGTGCCGTAATCCACTTCTTCTCCCAAAACAAACAACACGAAAACAGCCAGCAGCACACACACGGCACGCTCCCGGGTTTGGCGCAGTTTTACCGCCCCATACCCGGCCGTGAACAACATTATCACGAGACATAGGTTCTCCAGCATTTCCAGCAGCCCAAATTCACGCCAGGAATCCACGGGCAACGGCGGCAATTTGGGACATATAATCCGCTGCAGCACGAGATTCCCGGAAAAATACATCCCAATCAATATCGCCATGACCATGCCTGGAAAAACACCATACACCACCCATTTTCCATACTGTTTCATATCTATTGCGACCTTGTCTGTTACTGCATCCACCGCGTGGACATCTTCCCTCTGCCCGAAACGCTCCGTACCGCGGCACGTCCGCCCTGCATCAAGGCGCTGCCCGCACGGCAGAGATATTCGGGCCTTCTCTTCGCAACAGTATAACTCCATTCATGGGCGTTTTTCACATTACCGGCATCGAGTGGCATACAGCCCTCCCGATGCTCTTTCCGGCGATTTTCCTTTCCGCCTGTTTCCGCGAATTTCGTGCTTTGAAAAAAGTGTTGCCCACATATTGTGTTTTGAAATGAAACATGCTACTATATATATGCCATTTGAAACTAAACATAGGAGGAACAAACAATGGCAGCATGTGGATGCAAAGCAAAGAAAGCGGTGAAAAAGGCCCCGGCGGCCAAGAAACCTGCGGCAAAGAAGAAAGCTGCGGCAAAGAAGAAATAAGACA
>CAYXPO010000405.1:0-5002 GCA_964466925.1 uncultured Nitrospirales bacterium | reverse complement strand
AATAATTCTGGTAGGTGATTGTCGCGATGGTCTGCGACTCGAACTTCACCGGCACCCGCTCTTTCGCTTCCAGCGCCTGGTGCAGACCGTCCGAATACCGCCGCCCTTCCATCGTCCGTCCCGTGAACTCGTCAATGATCAGCACTTCCCCGTCCCGGACCATGTACTCGTCATCGCGCTTGAAGAAATGATGCGCCTTCAGCGCCTGTTCAATCAGGTGAACATAGCCCAGGGAATCGTTCGTGTACAAATCCGGCACGCCCAGCAGCCGCTCCGCCGCCTCCATCCCCTCCTCCGTCATCAGCACATGATGCCCCTTCTCCTCCAGTGTGAAATGCGTTTCCTTGCGGAGCCGCCGCACCACGTCGTCCACCTTCAGATAAATGTCACTGCTCTTTTCCGGGCGTCCCGAAATAATCAGCGGCGTGCGCGCCTCGTCAATCAGAATCGAGTCCACCTCGTCCACAATCGCATAGTGCAGGTTGCGCTGCACCCGGTGCTCCGGGCGCACCGCCATGTTGTCGCGAAGATAATCAAACCCGAACTCGTTGTTCGTGCCAAAGGTCACGTCCGCGCGGTAGCCCACCTGGCGTTCCCAGGTGTCCATGTCATGCTGGATCAACCCCACCGTCAACCCCAGAAACGTATAGATGGGCCCCATCCATTCCGCATCGCGCCGCGCCAGGTAATCGTTCACCGTCACCACATGCACGCCGCCGCCATCCAGGGCGTTCAAATACACCGGCAGCGTCGCCACCAGGGTTTTGCCCTCCCCCGTGACCATTTCCGCAATTGATCCCTTGTGCAGCACAATGCCCCCGAGAATCTGCACATCAAAATGACGCTGCCCCACCACCCGCTTGGCGGTTTCCCGGCACACGGCAAACGCTTCCGGCAACAGATCGTCCAGCGGCGCCCCCTGGGCCAGCCGTTCTTTGAAAATTCCGGTCCACCCGCGCAATTGATCATTCGTCAGGCAGGCGAACTTGGGTTCCAGCGCCCGCACTGCTTCCAATAGGGGCAACAGGCGCTTGATGTCGCGCTCCGCGCCCGTGCCAAACAACGATGCCAACAACTTGAAGATCACGATAGTCCACTTTCTTTCTGAAAATCACACGCCCCCATCATAGCAAAGCCAAGGGCAACCGGTAAAACAATGCGCCCCTCATGTACATCCCTTGTTGGGGTCCCGGGTATCCTTGCGGTCCTGATTCGTCATGCAGCTTGATAGCCGTCACCTCGAATATTTAGTATGACATCCTATGCTGATTCCACTTTACATAGTGTCTCTGGCACTGGCCGCGGGGATGACCGGAATCGCGGGGCACCGCTTCTTTTCCACCCTCGGCTTTGCCCCGGATTTCAACAGCAGCCTGATGCTCACCGGCTGCCTTGCCAGCGGCTATCTCACCGTCCAATTGTTCTACGTGGCCGCCGTGCGCTTCATAAAACCCTCGAAAGGCCCCGTTTTTTACCTCACCGAAATGATCTCGCAAGCCAGCGCCCTTGTATTACTCCCCTATTTGCTCCGGCACCCCATCCCCTGGCCCCATCCATCGCTGCAAAAAGCCGAGGTGTTGATTTTCCTGGGGGCCTTCGCGGCGCTCCATGGATTCTTCAAACTCGTCTCGTTCTTCAGCGCCATTCGTGGCATCCGGGGAAACAGCCTCGGGGCATTCGGCTGGTTTGCCGCCACCGCCGCATGCGCCTGTGCGGCCGGCGGCTGTTACCAGGCATGGAACGCCACGCTCCTGAAGGCCTCCACGGCGGATCCCGGCCCCGTGCAATGGCACGCCGCCGGTTCCGTGTACGCCCCCGCCCGCTCCCTCCCCGAACACATCCGCTTTTCATTCAACACCACCCCGCATTCGGGAAAAAGCCTGTTATTCCGCTGGGCGGCCCCGCCGGGACGTGAAGACCCCATTGAACGCATCGCCATGGTGGTTTCTTTTGACACCACCATGTCCTTCTTCAAGCAGTACACCATTACGTTGACAAAGAACAACTGGACTCGGTGCCCGCTTATCCCCATTCCCGCCAACGCCACCCGCTGCACGGTGTTTTGGTCCCTCGAGACGATTCCGGATTGGCTCCTTCAAACGGGATTCACCCCCTTGGGCGGCTCTGAGCAGCGCATGCTTCTTTCCGGCCCGTGTTTTCTGGCATCCGAAAAGTCTTCCGGCATGCCGAGCTTCGTCGTGGTGGCCGCCGATGGCCTGAGCGCGGAACATGTCAGTGCATTGAACTATGATCGGGACACCACCCCCGCCCTCAAATCCTTTAGTACGCGTGCGCACACCTTCGAGTCCGCCTATTGTCCCGCACCTGAAACCTCCGCCACGCTGACCACCCTTCTCACCGGCGTTCATCCCCTGGCGCACGGTCAACTGGGCCGCCATTACGGCCCCCTCCCCAACGGTATGCGCACGCTTCCGGAAATGCTCCGGGAACAGGGATACACCACCGCCGCCTTCACCGAAGGAAATCATCCTGATGGCGGTGACCTCACCCCGCAGGGTACCGCCGGCCTTGGCATGGATTATCTTGATGCGGAATTCGCCTTTGAAAATCCCGGCCGCAACCTCCCTTCGGCGTCGGCGGACGAACGTATTCCCGCCGGACCCCAAAGTACCCTGGCCAGAGCCGTTCACTGGATTGCAGAACACCAGGAGGTAAAAACGTTCACACTGGTGCGCCTCCGGCATTTGGCTGTCACGGAATATCCCGCTTCCGATGCCCTCAACGCCTACGATACCGCCATCATCAATCTGGACCGGGCCTTGGGAGCCTTTCTCGATCAATTGGATACCCTGCCCCAATCCGACCACATGTGTATTGTTATCACGGGAACCTATGGCCTCGACTTCAGCGGACTCGATTCCGCCTCCCGTGCCAAGGTGAAAAACCCCCGTTACCTCACCGAAACCTCTCTGCATGTTCCCCTGTTTGTGCACGTGCCCGGTGAATCGCCCCGCCGCCGGGTGGATGTGGTTTCCATGGAAGACCTCCCCCCTACACTGCTCAACTTGGCCAAAACCTCCTTTCCCCATTTAATTACCGGGACAAATCTGTCGGACCTGTCGGCGGCGCGCGAACCCATCTCCGTCATGGGCAATCCGCTCGCCCTTTCTCTGCGCACACGGAAATGGCGCTTTACCTGGCAGTCCGGGCGGGACCCCTTCACCCGCGCCATCATTGGCCAAAGCGAAATCCTTGGATTAACCGACATGGAACTCTACCGCCTGGGCCGTCCTCAAACGGATACCTTGAGCCGTTACACGTCCACCGTAAGCCTGTTGCAAGACCGGCTCACGGTGTTTATCGAAGCACAACCCCTGCTCCCTGAATCACCAGGCCAATCAAAATGAATCCACCCAGCACGCACGCGAAACAATCCCGGAACCACACCGAAGCTATGATCATGCGCCATTGCTTCGATTTGCGCGCAATGACACGCGCTCGCGTTGTGTTGTGCCTGCTGCTGCTGTGTTGCATTTCGTTTACCGCATTTTCCGAATCCTCCTTGCCCCTGAGCCTGGACACCGCCTGGCGCATCGAATCCAAAGGCGCGTGGCGCGCCCGAATGGACCACCGGGCGCTTCTCGCCATGGCCCATCCCTGGCAACCCAGCAACAAAGGCGATTTCTCTCTCGCCTGGCGTACCGTCAAAATTCCCGGGGATTGGAAAGAACCCATCTCCTTGTCCCTGTATTGCTCCGATGATTATCAGGCCCTCCCCGCCTATGTGGGCGCGGATTGGCTCACCGCCGAAGGCTTCATCAACCACCGTTATAAACAGGTGCTCGTGGATACCAATGTCGTGTGGAATCAGGACGTGGCCGATCCCTCGCTGCAAGGAACCCCGCCCCTCCTGCGTATTCCGCTGAACGTGCATCCCGGCCAGGAATTCCGTCTCAGTTTGCTCGCCTATGACGCGGAGGCCTCCTCGGTCGTCCTCAGCCATGATTTTTACCATTCCGCCAAAGACGAAAAAAAACGCACGGACGACCCTGATGCCGCCAAATTCATGACCCATGTCTATTGGGGCGATATCGCCTTGGTTCAGGGCGATTACCAACTCCCGGCCGGCAAGCGGCCCATCGAGGAAAATGTTCAAGCGGTCCATGCCAAGCGGTGGCCCTTGCCGCCCTTCGGCGATGGTTGGGAACAACCTTCCGTACCCATCGAAGTCTCCGCCCCGGCAGGCCTCCCAAAACAAGGCTTTCCCCTGCAAATGGGACTCCCCTTCCCCGCCGGAAAAGTTAAAAGCGGCACGGCCTGGGGGATGAAAAAGGACGGAAAACCGATCCCCACCCAACAAACAGTTCTCGGACAATGGCCGGATGACTCACTCCGGTGGGCATTGCTGGACTGCCCTGTTCTTCCTGGAACCGCCACACTGGAACTGGGATTTGGTGTCACGCCACCCCCCTTGGAAAACCTCCTCCAAGCCGAAGAAAAAAATGGAACGTGCCACATCAATGCACAGCCTTTATGCTTTGAATCGGGTAATGACCCATTGCTTGAAAAACTCCGGCTGGACGGACCAGTACTTGTCAGTAGCATCAAAATGTTGCTTAACACGCAAGGCAAAGACTTCCCCGCCGAGGTAAAATCGGTCCATACCACGACACCGGGAGCCTTTCGGCGAACCCTCTCCGTGGAAGGACGCTTTACCCTTCCCGAGGAACTTCATGCAGGGTCGTTCACCCTATATGTCTCGGCCTATGCAGGCATGCCCTTTGTAAAGCTCTGGCTGCGGGTGTTTAACGACACCAAAGCCGATCTTCCCATCGCGGGCCTCCCGATCACCCTGGAATTCCCCACCCCCTGTGCGCGCTTCAGGCTGCCCTGTGGCGATGCCCCCGACGGCTTCAAGCTCGGCGTGTTCTCCACCGGTCCCGAGATCCGCAACTACGCCTGGAACGTGGTCACTGAGGCCTTGGGCACCTTCGTGCTGGTCTTCGTCGTGCTGGCTGCCGGTCACTGGCAGTCGAGCCCC
>CAYXPO010000404.1:0-5005 GCA_964466925.1 uncultured Nitrospirales bacterium | reverse complement strand
TCATCCCGTTCCTGCTCCTCCCGGATGCTCCGCTCCACGTTCCGCCTCAGGTCTTGGGGGAGAGGTCTTCCGCCCAGCCGATCCCCACCTGGCACCACACGCTTTCAACGGGGTTCAATACGAGCACATCGCACACGGGCCGGCCCTGCGCAAGCAGCAGGTTCATCCGGGCGTAGTAGTCTTCCACAAAGTGGTAGTCCTTCCACCAGCCGCTCTGAAAGAAGATGCTGGCGGGGTAATCGCGCTTGGCCTCGCCCGCCATCGTGTACCAGGAAAGATGCTGGCAGCGCAGGTTGATGCCGAACAGCGCCTGCCAGTCGCCCACCGCCTTGTGGGATTGGAAATTGAACTGCCATCCGGTGCATCCATACAACTCGCTCAGCAGCCGTTTTTGCCCGAGTTGCCGTGCCGCGCTTGATAACTGCTTCACGATCCAATAATTCCGGTTGCCTTCCGTGAGCACGTCCACGCCGGGGTACTGCTGGTATTCGTAGGCCCGCATCAGCGAACCATGCACCGCCGCCTGGCAGGTGAAGGAATCTTCGTGCAGGAAGTGGCCGGTGAACAGCATGTTGTTCTTATCACACCATTCGCGGAAGGGTTTGCACCAGTTTTCCAGGAACAACTGCTGGAGCAGTTCCATGTAGTGCCATTTCACTTGCGCGATGGCCTGCCCGTCTTTCTTGAGGAAGAGTTCCGGCAGGCGTTCGATGATATCGTAGCCGAACCGTTTCTGGAATTCTTCCGGCAGGCGCTCCGTCCAAGGCGTCATGCGGTTGCAGTTTGGATTGTCCAGGCCGAAGCCCGTGAAGACGGGGCCGCGGTGCGGTTCGTCCGTGAATATCCCGGGGATGGATTTGCCCAGGCGCGTGCCACAGTATTCGCGGTACTTCTCATGGGTCAATTGGATGAAATAATCGGTGGCCTCGCGGCTGAGCCGGTCCACTTCCGTATTTCCGTTGAAAAAAGACGAGGGCGCGGCGTCCTCGATGGTGAACACCAGGATGGTTTTTCCGGCCAAATCGTTAGCGGTTGAGGCACGGTCGAGCCGCTGGCATTCCGTGTAGCGGGTCTTGTCGAGGTTACACGCGAATGCGGCCACGATGGCGTCATTCCACGTGAATTCATCGGGGGACACCGTGTTCAGGCTCATGAATTTCTGGTGGAATTTCGGGTTGGCGGTGACCAACCCCCCCGCCGTGCCGCTGGGCCAGCGGTCTTCATCATAAAGCCATGCTTCCATGCCGAGGCGGGCGCCTTCGTCGGCGCACACGTTAATGAGGCGGAACCATTCCTCACTGAGGTATTCCGTGGCGAGGCCCGTGCGCGAATGCATGAAATACCCGCCCATGCCCATTTCCTTGAGCACATTGATCTGACGGAGCAATTCCTCCTCCTTCAACTCCCCGTTCCAACTCCAGAACGGCATCCCGCGGAATTCCGGACCGGGATGGGCGAATTCCGTCGCGAGATCCGGGCCGGCCGCTTCTTGCGCACAGGCGGCGCCGCCGGAAAAAAACAGGGCCGCGCCACAAAAGACGAATGTCATTCCAAGAGCCATTTTCATGGTGTTGAATTTCCCGAGGAGACGTGTCATTCCCATTTTCATGTCTGGTTCCTTTCCTATATACATCGGATCACGGACAGGGAAAGTAAGGTCATACCACCAAACCCCTGTTCCGCTCAAATTGCCGGGGAATCCGGGGACCGTTTACAAGAACAAAAGAGAGAAAATCTTGAACTCATGAAATCAGGAGAAGACAATACGCATACGGCACCAAATGGGTGAAGGCGAATACCCGTGAAGCGAACGAAGGAAGAAAAGGCGGTTCTGGATTCCGTTGAGCGCGGCGAGTGGCGGTCCGTGCCCGGTGTTGATCAGGAGAAGCGCCGGTATGCAATGGCCGCGCGGGCGACCTTGCGCAAGGATAAGCGGGTGAATATCCGCATGACCGAACGGGATCTGCTGCGCTTTCAGAAAAAAAGCCGCCGAAGAAGGATTGCCCTACCAGACACTGATCTCCAGTGTGTTGCACAAGTACATTAACCGGGGCGTGCGGGAGTAGGCGGTTGAAGACCTGATATTAGGCATTGATGGGCTGTTCATGATATGGTGTATTGACGACAGGGGCCTTCCGGCAAAGGCGGCGGGCCGGTATTCCTGGGATTCAACCACTGGTTCCTATACAGGCACGGGCTTCCGGCGCCTAGAAAAGAAGTGATACGATGGCAAAGCCAAATTACGGATACGAAAAACGGCAGAAAGAGTTGGCGAAGCAGAAGAAGAAGGCGGAGAAACAGGCCCGTAAGCAGGAAAAAAGCAATGCCCGGCATGAGGCGGATTCGGACCAACCCGCAGGTGAGAGTGGGGGAGCGTCCGCATAAGTCCGGGGGGATTGGGGCAAGTTTAATGTCTTCGGAGGAATTCGCGATGGGTGATATAAAAGCGCCGAATTTGATGTATATTGACGGAACGTGGACCGGGGCTTCGGATGGCGGGACGTTGGACCTCATCAATCCGGCCACGGAAGAAGTAGTGGACCGGGTGCCGAAGGCCACGGCGGCGGATTTGGACCGCGCCTTGGCGGCGGCGGACCGCGCGTGGCGCACGTGGCGCGAGGTGGACGCCTGGACGCGCAGCGCGGCATTGCGGCGCGTGGCGTCGCTCATGCGCGAACGGCTCGACGATATCGCGGCGGTCATGACGGAGGAACAGGGCAAGCCGCTGGCGGAGGCCAAGGGGGAAACGAATGCGGCGGCGGATCAGTTTGACTGGTATGCCGACGAGGCGCGTCATATCTACGGGCGTACCGTGGATGCCCATTCCCGCGCCCACCGCATCCTGGTCTGGCGGGAGCCGATTGGCCCCGTAGCGGCATTCAGCCCGTGGAATTTTCCCGCCTTGCTGCCCGCGCGCAAAGTCGCTCCGGCGGTGGCGGCGGGATGTTCCGTGATTGTGAAGCCCGCATCGGAAGCGCCGCGTACCATGCTGTGCATTGCCCAGGCCTGTCACGATGCGGGGATTCCCGCAGGGGTGGTGAATGTTATTACGGGCAGTTCGAGTTTCATTACCCCCTACCTCATCGCATCCGATGTTATCCGGAAAGTCACGCTTACCGGTTCCGTGCCCGTGGGACAGGAATTGCTGCGCCTCTGCGCGGAAGGCCTCAAGCCGTGCACGATGGAGCTCGGCGGGCACTCGCCGGTGCTGGTCTTTGAGGATGCCGACGTGGAAAAGGCGGCGGAAATCTGTGCACGGGGAAAATTCCGGAACATGGGGCAGGTCTGCATCTCCGCGAGCCGGTTTTATGTGCAGGAATCGGTCTGTGATCGCTTCGTCAAGAAATTTGTCGAAGTGGCGAAATCCCTGCGTATCGGCAACGGCATGGACCCGCAGACCGATGTCGGGCCGCTCGCCAACAAGCGCCGCTTCGACGCCACAGAAGCCTTCGTACAGGATGCCGTGCAAAAGGGCGCGCGGCTGGAATGCGGGGGCCGCCGCGCCGAACAATTCGCCAAGGGGTTCTTTTTCCAGCCGACGGTATTGAGCCATGTCGATCAAAGCATGAGCATCATGCACGAAGAGCCGTTCTGTCCCGTCGCGCCCATTGCGCCGTTCACGAATCTCGCGGACGGCCTCGCCAAGGCTAATGCCACGGAATTCGGGCTGGCGGGCTACATTTTCACGCAAAACACGCGTACGGCGTTCCTGGCGGCGGAAGGCATCGAAGCCGGCATGATCGGGGTGAACAATCTGGTCATCGCCACGGCGGAAGCCCCCTTCGGCGGCGTGAAGAAATCCGGCTTCGGACGCGAAGGCGGCTCGGAAGGCATCGAATACTACACCACCCCGAAATATGTGAATTTTCTGCTTTGACCCCTGCGGGTGGATGAATGAATTTGTTTCCCAACACGCTGAAAGCAGCAAACACCGCTATCAAAAGTGACCATTAGGCCGCTGCCATTGTGAGTCCACCACCTGCTTCGGCGGCGGCTCAAATAAGAAAGAAAACAGGAACGCCGGGAGGGCGAAGCTCCCGAGGCTGTCTGAAAATATAAGAAGTCCCGTAGGGACGATTGCCAATAGCCCAGGATGGCAATCCTGGGAGTAAAGGTCTCCCCAAAATCCTGAGTCCCGTAGGGACGATTGAGTTTAAACCGCATAATTATTTCAACCGTCCCTACGGGACTTCATATTCTGGGAGACGATCCTTCTCCCAGGACTGGCGTCCTGGGCAACTTTCAGACGTCGCTACGCGACTGTTTAGATTTCTCAGACAGCCTCTCCCGCTGAGCCGTAAGACAAGAGGTACCTCTATTTCTCACGTTTTCCCGACCTTTTTTACGGCTCAGCGGGAGCTTCGCCCTCCCATGCACGTTCCACTTTGTCAGCAGTTCTCCACCCGTCTGCCTCCAGGGTGGATTGTGAAGAAACACTAGAATAGTCTTGCCAAATACCATTCATGGCCACCAAGTCCATGCGTGTTTTTCCCCGCAGGGGAAAAATAATTTTTAGCCCAGGGTTGCACTTCGCTACCCTGGGTCCACACGCCCCCCTAAATACCTTCTCTGAAAGAGATATATACTCTCTCTATCATTTGACGTGTTTCCAAAGAAGCGCCTCGCGACGAATTTCGCCTGATGGTCAACGGGGCGTGGATTGGTGATTGCTTCGCTTCGCTCGTAATGGCAGCGATGGATGAACTGTGACTAGATATGCGGGTTAACTGTTGGGGTGCCCGAATGAGCCGAATGCCGCAAATAACGGCGCAAGAATTGGTGCGGTTTTAAGGGAAGTGCGCCTTTCTTCTTCGCCCCCTTTGTTGGCGTAGATTTGTTCTGCGCCCAAGGTAATCTCCGGACATTACAGCGCAGAATCATTCTGCGCCAACGCTAGGGCAAAAACCGTCTTCGGAGCCTTCGCCTGGACAATAGCGATAGCCTGGGGAATTGAAAAATTGGATCAGGCGTAACAATTCTGAGATGTTGATATGCCAGTCTTGGG
>CAYXPO010000403.1:0-5008 GCA_964466925.1 uncultured Nitrospirales bacterium | reverse complement strand
GTTATCATCCTGACGAACTTTACGATCATGCGGCACGCCGTTTGCTCAAACAACGGCTGCACAAAGAAGATGAATACTGTATTTACTTTGCCCGCCGGGGAAGGTCGGATCGGACCCGAGTGTTGGCGGAAGCCTTGGATATGACCCGCGAACGTTTTTGTCAAGAGAACGCCATCCAGACGGAATCCGTTATCCGTGTGATCAGCGCTTCCCCTCAAGAACATGGCGGTCTCCAAGCGGCGGATTACTTCCTATGGGCGCTTCAACGGGCCTATGAACGTCATGAAGACCGTTTCATCCAGCTTGTATGGCCGAAAGTTTCGCTAGTTCACGACGTTGATGATACCTCACGGCACGCTTGGGGGTGTATTATACAACGGTAAAACCACTCACGGCGGCATCATTGAAAAACAGGCCTCGGATATAGGACACTCCCGGCTAACCGGTGCATCACACGGCATGGAGCCGAATTTCATCCGACGACCCATATGGAGAATACCGCTTTTTCCAATAAAAGTCAAATGAAAAAAGGGGTGAATCCGCGGTTGCAGTGTTTCCGGGCGCTTCATTACTATGGGGGTGTATCGTATGAAGAGCGCATAGGTGTGGAGCAATCAATGGATGAGATTACTGAAAATGAATAGAAGCATGGGAATGATATTGGGGGTTGTGATGGGGGCAATGGCGTGGGCGGCGGGTGCGGAAACGGATGCGCGGGTGGAGGATGCGTTTGCGCGTTCGGAGAAGAACGGCCTTTGGTGGTGTATCGGGACGCAGGCGGTTCAGATGTGTTTGGAGGTGCAAGACGGGCACTTGGAATGGACGCAGTTTCAGAATCGTCTCACACAGCCCGCCCGCGAATATGCCGTTTCGGGCGGCCCATTCGCTGTGGATGCATTGTCCGGCGCGGGAACGTATGGGTGCGATGCGGTGTGGTCAAAAACCATTTCCCCGGGGGATACGGTGGCTTTGGATGCGGAGGGGCTCAGGATTCCGGTAACACCGGGCGCACTGATTGGGTTTGGGGCGGCCACATACAACGACAATGGCTCCGCGTCCGTGCAGTGGGCCGCCACGCTCGAATATGAGGATGGGACCGTGTATCACTCGGTGGAGGATCCGGAATTGGCGCAGGGACCGGTTTGGTATTACTACACGCGCGCGGTGGGAACGGGCTACATGGATTTGCTGGCGGAGGTCCTCGCGCCGGCCGCCCCGGATCAGCCGAAAAAACGCGTGCCCGCGGGTTATCGCGCGCCCGCGGAATGTTCCAGCCTCGACGGGGCGCAGTATTGGTTGACCAACGCCCAGGAACTGGTCCGGGTTTGGAAAGCGCCCAAGGAGGGCACGGTGACCCTTCGCGGCATGGCCGTACACGCACAGGGCGGCGTCCCGGTGAATCTCAGTGTGTACCGGATTAAAGAGTGGCCGGCCCCGTCCGATACACCTTCCTCTGTTGCTGAACACTGGGCATTTGTTTCCGGCGTGGCACGGCCCGTAGCCGTGGGGGGGCGTCCCGCGGTGCAACTAGACCTGACGTTGACACGGGAGTCCGTGCGCGCCGTGTATCATGTACAGGCCTATCCGGGCACTTCGATCCTGCGGCAATGGATCGAATTGGAAAATACCGGCACGGCCCCATGCACACTGCCCGCGCCCGCGGCGTTCCTCTTGTGCATGAAAGAAGAAGAACCCGCTTCCTTGACGCATTACTGGATGTATGGGGGGACCAGCCGCCCCAATCAAGGCGTATTGGATAAGGCGGATGTGCACCCAAACTATCATCATGCGTTGTTGGGGGAGAAAAGCGACAACTATGTGCCATGGCTGGCGCTGCAACGAAAGAATGCGCCGGCGGACGGAATGTTCGCCGCGCTGGACTATCTGGGCAAATGGACCCTGGGCGTGGATTGCCTCGCGGACTCCACCAGGGTCTCCGCACTGATTCCGTCGCTGGCGCAGTATTCGCTTGCGGCGGGGGAAAACCTCGTGCTGCCCCTGGCCACCTTCGGGGTGTTTCAAAAGAATCTGGACGATATGGGCCGCCGCCTGTACGACTGGCAGTACGAATACCTCTGGGACTACACCAACGGGGATTTCTTCGCCCGAACCAAATGGGTGACGCCGTGGTTTTTCTGTTCGCGCAACTTGCAGGAGCAATTCGCCGCGCGGCTGGCCAAGCTCGATATGGAAGCGGACTTGATGCGCACGATGGGCATGGAAATGCTGTGGGACGACGCCGGGTGGTCGAAGTACCCGGGCTGGCCGATTCCCGACAGTTATAGCGTTGTTTTTTCGCCGTCGAATGAAGGGCCGGATTATGCGGAAACGCTCCGCTATCTCGACAAGATGGGGATGAACTGGCTGGTGTGGATGGCGGGCCGCACGGCCGCCGGTGTGCTGGACACCAAGGTGGGCGCGTGGGGTAATTTTCAATGGCGCACCGACGGTTTCGGGAAATTCAGCCGGAAGGATGACGCCGCGATCCGCGAGCAGCTTGAACACTTCCTCACCACGAATCCGCGCTGCTCGTTTCACACCTGCGATGGCGGCAGCCGCTATTCGCACCAATTCGAGATACAGCGTTTCGCCGATGTGAATTATCTCTCGGACATGGGGCGCGGCCCGGAAACCAATTATTATTTCTCGTATCTGGAAGTGCCGGACAAATGGCTCGACATCCTGGACGCCATTATGCAGCCCGGCAGCGCGTACAACCCCGCCACCACGCCTGGAATGCTGACGATGGCGCCGGGATGGTACGCCCGCGTATCGGAGGCCGATCAGGAACCCTTCCGGCGGCTTATGGAAATCTACCGCTATTGGCGGCAGGAAGGCGTGGCGGGGCGCTGGTCCTACATGCTGCATCCCGTTGTAAAAGGGGATTCGGAGTATTTCTATGCCCAACGCCTGGATTACCACCGGGAGAAGTCCTGCATCATTGGGAAACATCCCAGCCCGGAGGGCACGGTGGTATTCCCGCAAGGATTGTTGCCGGAACATTTCTATACGGTTTCCTTTGCTTCACATACCGAATCCCCGGCGCGCAGCGGTGCGGATTTAATGGAAAACGGCATCCCGATCACCAACCAACTTTCCTCGGAGTTGATCTGCCTCGGACTGCCCAACATGCCCGGTTCCGGAAATGATGCCGAACCGCCGAAGGCCCCGGGCCGCGCATTTTTCAAGCGTGAAACCAATCTCGGGCACAGCGGCATCGGGATGTATTGGGCCTCGGCGCGGGACAATCAATGGATCAGTTATTATGAAATCCAGCGCGGCGAGCAGAGTATCGGCAAGGCCAGCGTGGGCACGTACTATTTCGATCACAGCCCCGGATGGAACACACAGGCGCGGTATGCCGTGCGCGGCGTGGATGGGGACGGGAATGTCAGCGATTGGACTTCCGCGCAGCCATTGCCCGAAACCCAAAATGCCTACGCGGCGCTGGGCGGGCATTTTTCGGAAGCCGGCCGCGATGGCTGGCGCGCGGAAAGCAGCACGGACGGCAGCCTCTTTGTCGGCATGATCTGGGTGCCGCCCGCGAAGGATCCCGCGGGCGATTTCGGCGGCACTCCGAATCAGCCGGGGGGAGTGGAGGGCTATTGGGAAGGGCCGGGCGGCGCGCGTGTGGGGCGGGGCTGGCAACAGGCCTCCACGGAAGCCATGTGTGTCCGGGCATGGACCGCACCCGCGGCGGGAACGGTGCGCATCCGGGGGCGTGCCATGAAGGAATGCTATCACCAGGGCATGGGCGGGCCCCTGCGCGTTCAAATTCTTCAGGGAGCCACAAAAGTATGGCCGGATTCCGATTGGGCGGAAGTGCCGCTCAACAATTTAACCGGGATCATGCATGATCTAGCCCTCAAGGTTGTCGAGGGCGACATCCTTCGCTTTGTGCTCGGCCGGGGCGCTTCTCCGGAGAATGATCTCCTGGCCTGGATGCCGAGAATCGAGTATGTGATGCCGCAATCGGAGGAGGAAGGCCGTGTGGTGCGTATCCGGTGCGGCGCGGAAGAACCCTATACCGATCACACGGGCAACACCTGGGACGCCGACCACTATTTTTCGGGCGGTACGTCCGTTGCCACGCCGGTTGCGGCTAACAATGCGCAGCCCACTGCGGACGACCAGGCGCTGTATCAATCCGCACGCGCGGGCGCCGATTTCACGTATGAAATCCCCGTGAACCCCGGTGTGTATGCTGTGCGGCTGAAATGGGCGGAAACAACGTTTGAGTGGGCGTTCGAGCGCCCCATGAACGTGACCATCAATGATCGGCTCATGCTTCAAAACTTCGATGTATGCCACGCCGCACGCGGCCCGAACCAGGCGTATGAGCGGGTGTTCCGGCATCTCGTGCCCAATGCCGGAGGCCTGTTGGTGATCCATTTCACCGGCGGCTTTGAACCGAAACAGAAAACCGATAAGGCGATGGTACAGGCCATTGAAGTGCTTCCCGAAGCGAAATCCACCGTGCGCATTGATGCCGGCTCCGAAACAAAATTCATTGATTGGAACAGCAACGTATGGGGCGCGGATGCTTGTTTCGACGGCGGCCTTATGCTCCGCTCCGACACTCCGGTGAGCCATGCCTCCCCCACCCTCTATGATCAGGCGTTATATCAGACCGCGCGAAGCGGGAAATCACTGCTCTACCGTATCCCCGTGCGGCCCGGACTGTACGTTGTCCATCTCAAATTCGCCGAACTCTGGTTGAACCAACCCGGCCAACGCCCCATGAATATAGACATCAACGGGCGGCGTGTGCGCGAGAACTGGGACCCGGCAACGGCCGCCGGCATGGTGAACATGGCCGCCGATATCCGCGCGGAAGACATCACCCCCTGCAACAACGGCATGATCACCATTGCGGTCCATGCCACCGGAAGCCATGACGCGGTCTTGCAGGGAATTGAGATTGAATGAGATACGGGCCGAAGCTATCCATCTTTTAGCCCATCTTCCGCAGATAGCCGGTCAGGAGTACGGATTTCCTTGGAAAATT
>CAYXPO010000402.1:0-5010 GCA_964466925.1 uncultured Nitrospirales bacterium | reverse complement strand
GAGCCACGGAGTCCAGGCCGGTTGCACCATGAACCCGAAGCCGCCCCCTCATTGAACATGGAATGAAACACCGTCTTCAGCTCCGCCAGGCGATAGGGTTTCTGGATAAATCCCGCCAGCCCCTTCCCCGCGAAGCGCTGCGTAATCTCTTGCTTGTTATACCCGCTTGAAAGAACCACCCGCACCGAGGGCTGAATCTTGCGAAGCTCCCGCAGGGTTTCCTCCCCGTCCATTTGCGGCATCGTCAAGTCCAACAACACCCCGGATATCTCCGAATGTTGTTGTTGAAACACTTCCAGCGCCTCCACACCATCCCGCGCGGCGAGCACCTGGAACCCCAGCCGTTCCAGCATTTCCCCCGCAATCGAACGCACCATCTCCTCGTCATCCACCAGGAGAATCGTCCCGGAACCCTTCCAGTGCGCATCGGTGGCCGCTTCATGACGATGCACCGGGGCCGCCGTGTTCACCGCGGGAAACAGAACCTTAAAGGTCGTGCCCTTGCCCGCCTCGCTATAGACCTTGAGCGCCCCCCTGTGCCCGCGCACAATTCCCTGCACCGCCGCCAAGCCCAGCCCGCGCCCCGTAAATTTCGTGGTAAAAAACGGATCAAATATCCGCCCCATCGTATCCTTGTCCATTCCGCATCCCGTATCCGAGACTTCCAAATACACATAGTCCCCCTCCGCCAGTTCCTCGCTCAAGGCAAGATGCTCGAGATAGGCGCGGTCGCAGTGCATAAGTCCCGTGGTAATGCGAATGGAGCCCGAACGCTCCCCAATCGCCTCGGACGCGTTCGTGATGAGGTTCATGATGATTTGCCGAATCTGGCTGGCGTCCCCGCTGATGGGCGGAATCTTGTTGTCGAGGTGCAAATTCAGCATCACATTCTTCGCAATTGACGTTTTCAACAAGTGAACCATTTCCTCTATCAGTTCACAAACATCCAGACTCTCAATGATAAAACGCCCCTTCCCGGAATAGGCCAGCATTTGCCGGCACAGTTCCGCCGCGCGCCGTGCCGCCGTTTCTATCTCCTGGATGTTTCCGCGCGCCGGCGACAACGGGGAAAGGTCCATAAGCGCCAAATCCGCATGCCCCAGCACCGCCATCAGCAGATTGTTGAAATCATGCGCAATCCCGCCCGCCAGCACGCCCAGGCTTTCCAGTTTTTGCGCGTGGAGGACTTGCCGCTCCAAATCCATCCGCTTTTCCTCGGCTTGTTTGATTTCCGTGATGTCCAGCAGGGTTTCTATCGCCCCCGCCACGCCCCCGGACGCGTCGCGGATCACCGCGGCGGTGAAATGAAGCCACCGCCCCTGCTTGCCTTGCATCGGGAAGAAATCCACCGCCTCGTACGCGCCCTGAATGAGTTTTGAGGGCTGAAATTTATGTTGATACCACTGGGAAATCTTCTCAAACGCTCCCTCCACAAGAAGGTCCGCCATACAGGGGCGTTCTTCCGGATAAAATGCCCGCCAGTGGTCCCGCGTGCCCAAAATTTGTTCCGCCGGCAATCCGCTGATCTCCGCCAAAGCCTGATTCCAATGCACCACCGTGTGGCTCTTGTCAATCACAAACGCGGGCACCGGCGAACCTTGCAGCACGCTGCGCAACCATTGTTCGCTGTCCGCCAGGCGCTGATCGCTTTCTTTGCGGGACGTAATGTCAATGATGATTCCATTCAGATACAGCGGTTCGCCACGGGCGTTGCAGACGGCCTGCCCTTTTTCATACACCCACCGGACCGGACCCTCCTTGTGCCGAATCCGGTATTCAAGTTCGAACGGGCGATTTTCTGATACCGCGCGCGCAACCTCCGCTTCCACCCGTGTGAAATCCTCCGCAAGAATAATATCCCCGCGCCGGAGGCTCCCGCACCGGAACTCCTGCACCGAATGCCCGCTTATCGCCGCAATCTCTTCGCTCATGTAGTAGGTCTTCCACGGGGCCGCGGTTTCACTGCGGTACACCACGCTCGGCACCTTTTCCACCAGCGTCCGGAATTCCTGCTCCCGGCGGACGGCCAGTTCTTCCGCGCGCTCCCGTTGCGTGCTCAATGAAAAGAACAGCAGGGAAACCCCCAGGGTAATCAACACCCCCATGATCGGGACCGCATCCGGCCACCGGTCCTGGTTCACGGCGACAAAACTGTTTTCGGGAACCATCACCACTTGCCATAAGCGGCCCCCAATTGTGAAGTGGCTTATATGTTGCAACGGCAGGCGGGAATACTGCTTGGAAACGGCGTCGCCCTTTGTCCGCGTAATATGATGATACAGCAACCGTTTTTCGGGGGTGGCGGACAAATCCCACAGGTCAAACGGCAATCCGATCGGCAACGAGCCTTCCAGCGCTTTCGAAATTACTCGGGGAAACGTAAATGCCCCGATCACACACCCCTGAAACGCGGCGCGCCGCTCTTCCACGCTGTCCAACGCATATCCGCGCGCGTACACGGGCGCGAAGAGCAAAAAACCCGGTTCTTTCCCTGTCGTCAAGAGATTCACCAGTTCGGAGGCCACCAGCGTGCCGGTGTCGCGTGCCTTTTCCAAGGCCGCCTTCCGAATAGGATCAGATAGCAGGTTAAATCCATAAAATGAAGCTTCCGTCTTGGCGGGTTCACGGTAAAACAGCGGACAATACTCTTCCTGCGCCTCGCAGGGCTTCGGGACGTTTCCGGGGCCGTTTTCCCAGATTTGATACCCCGTCAATCCCTCCTGCGCCGCCAAGGCTTCATGCGAGGCACGGTCCGCATGCCGCACACGAGGAGCCCACGACAGCGAATGAATCCCCGAACCGGGGTCCACATCCACTTTTACGAAATTGTGGAACTCCAAGCGGTCCACCCGTTCCGATCCCAGAAAAAAACGCCGCACGGCGTCCACATGGTATTCGTATTCGGAAAACTTGTCTTCAATGAGCAGGCAACGGTCCACCGCGCGGCGCTCAAAACGTTCCCTCAGCGTGCCCAACGCCTGCTCACGGCACCACCAATAGATGGAACAGGTTAACACGAGTCCCACCGCCGCCGTTAACGCCACCGCCGAGAAGGGACGCCGCCACCGCCTCCACACAGACTCACGCGGTGCCTGTGTTTGCCTGCGTCTGCTCACTTTTCCCATCACCCTGATACCCCCGTTTTTTCCGGGTTTCACTGTTTTCTACTGTAATGGATGTTCACCCGTATGCATAACGTTCCGCCACACTATACCATAGAGGCAGGTTTTTGTACATCTTCGCAAAAATTTCCAGGGCATTATCCGGAAGCCACCGCCCCGCGTTTAACCGCGAAGATAATCATCCACCGCGCCGCGCATGGCGCGAATATGTTGGGGATTCGTGCCGCAACAGCCGCCCACGATATTCGCGCCCGCCGCCAGGAACTGGCGCGCGAAACCGGCCATATACTCCGGGCGCTCCGGATACTCCACCCCCTCCTCCGTTTGCACCGGCTGCCCCGCGTTCGGATTCACAAGAATCGGAACCCCGGGGCTGGCGGCGCGCAGGGACTTCACCACCGCCAGCATCTCTTCCGAGCCAAAACTGCAATTCGCGCCAAGAATATCCGCCCCCGCCGCCCGCACGGCTTGCGCCATATCGGCGGGAGACGCGCCCATCATCGTGCGGGGCGTGCCCTCCACCACGCTGGCGTAGGTAAAGCTGCAAATGATTTCCAGGCCGGTGCTCTCCTTCACCGCCCGCACTGCCACCACCGCTTCATCTATGGCACTGAACGTTTCGATAATGCAGGCGTCCGCGCCCCCGCGTTCCAGCGCCCGCGCCTGCTCCTTGAACGCTTCAAATAATTCCTCTTCGGTAATCTCCCCCGTAATCAGAAATTTTCCGGTGGGCCCCATGGATGCAATCACATGCTTGTCCGGCCCCGCCGCCTGCCGTGAAAGCGCCGCCGCCGCCTCATTCAATTCACCCACCCTGTCGCCCAGCCCGTATTGCCCCAACTTGCACCGGGTGCCTCCGAAGCTGTTCGTGCTGATCAAATCCGAACCCGCCGCGATATACTGCTCCCCGATCCCGCGAACCACCCCGGGATGGCTGACATTCCACAGCTCGGGGCATTCCCCGGCCTGCATGCCCGCGGCCATCAGCAATGTTCCCCATCCGCCGTCCGCCACCAAGGCCTTTCGTTCCCGTAACTCCTCACAAATGCTTTTCATGGCAGGTCCTCATTTGTTCGGTTAATTTACCATTCACCGTGCACTTCTGTTTTCGCCTTCGACTCTGCCCATACCATACCGAAGCGCCGGGGCCACGGCAAGTTTAATGCAACAACGCCCATCCTCCGAAGACGATGGGCGCTGAGGAACATTTTGTATCAGGGGCTAATTCAGGCCAAGCTTCTGGTCCAGCCACTCGATGATGCCCTGCGGGTCCGGCGCATAGGCGTCCGCCCCGATCTTGTCGCAAAATTCCTGGGTCAGCGGCGCGCCGCCCACGCACACCAGCGTACCCGGCACCGAACCCTTCACCAGCTTCACCGTCTTCTCCATGTTCACCATCGTGGTGGTCAGCAATGCGCTCAAGCCCACCACCGAACCCGGGTTCTTCTCCACTTCCGCCAGGAATTTTTCCGGCGCCGTGTCCACGCCCAGGTCCACCACTTTCCAGCCCGCGCCCTCGAGCATCATCCGCACCAGATTTTTGCCGATATCGTGCAAGTCGCCCTGGACGGTGCCAATCACAAACGTGCCCTTGTGTTTGGCTTGGCCCGATTCGAAGGCCGGCTTGAGTTGGTCCATGCCTGCGTTCATCGCCTTCGCCGCCATCAGCAGGTCCGGCACAAACACCTCGTTCTTGCTGAATTTCTTGCCCACCACGCTCATCCCCGCCATCAAACCGCGCGTCAACACCACGTTCGGATCAATGCCTTGGGCCAGCGCCTGTTCGGTGAGTTCCCGCACCCCGTCCTGCCCTTTCATATCGGGTGGATAAGGCGCATTCTTGTTCACCTTCCCCCGCTCCACACACACTGCAATCTGGTCAACAAGT
>CAYXPO010000401.1:0-5020 GCA_964466925.1 uncultured Nitrospirales bacterium | reverse complement strand
TCTTCCCTCCGCTCTCCCAAGCCGTCATCCCCGCGAAAGCGGGGATCCAGGATCAAACTTTCTCCAGATCTCCTCCTTAAAACCGCATTTTTTCTTCCCTCCGCTCTCCCAAGCCGTCATCCCCGCGAAAGCGGGGATCCAGGATCAGGCATTCTCTGTAGTTTTTCTTCAAAACCATCCCTTTTTACTTCCTTCCTCTCTTCAGTGTATGGTTTTCGCCTGTACATCCAAAAACACACGGTTCAAAGGCTCAGTATGCGGATTGGAATTATCGGAGCAGGCATATCAGGGTTGAGCGCCGCGCTGGCGTTGCGCCAGCGCGGTCATGAGGTGTCCATTTTCCAGCGGGAATCCAGCCTGGGCGGATTGATCGGCACGTTTGACCTTGACGGTCTTCAACTTGAGCATTTCTACCATTTCTTGTGTCAAACCGATACCGGCTACT
Organism: uncultured Nitrospirales bacterium; assembly: GCA_964466925.1. Classification (GTDB taxonomy): domain Bacteria; phylum Hydrogenedentota; class Hydrogenedentia; order Hydrogenedentales; family CAILVY01; genus CAILVY01. The sequence continues at coordinate 4,575 of CAYXPO010000401.1, read as the reverse complement.
TCGACCTTTGCCGGGAACTCGGTCTGGAAGACCGCCTCCGCTTCACCCGCGCCCGCACCGGTTTTTATTACGAAGGAAAATTGTTCTCATTCACCACGCCTCTTGATTTGCTCCGGTTCTCGCCCATCCCCTTTTCCCAACGCATTCGCTTCGGATTGTTTGCCTTGGAAGCCCGCCTCCGGCAGGAATGGGCCCAACTCGACGAACTCACCGCGAAACCCTGGCTCATTGATCGGCTGGGCCGCCGCGCCTACGACGTGATCTGGGACCCACTGCTCGCCCTGAAATTCGGGCCGCATTATGACGCCATCTCCGCCGCATGGGTCTGGCACCGGCTCCACCGCGTCGCCCAATCGAAAGGCCGCATGGGCTACCTCGAAGGCGGCACCGCCCTCCTGCTCGAAACACTGATCAAGCGCCTCGAAGCCGATGGCGTCCCTATCCACCGCAATTGCCCCGTTACAACAATCGAAGCGGAAAACGGACAGGTCACCGGCTTATCCTTTGAACAGCATCCTGCGTTTGCCTGCGACCGCGTTATCTCCACGGTGCCTTTGTCGGTACTCGCCGAGTTGCTGCCCGCCGGTTGGGAAGACTACGCCGCACAATTGCGCCGCATTCAGTACATCGGCGTTGTCTGCCTCGTGCTCAAATTGAAGCGCCCCGTCTCCAACAATTTCTGGCTGAACGTGAACGACGCCCGCGCCCCCTTCAACGGCATCATCGAATACACCAACCTCAATCCCCTCCAGGGGAAACACGGGCATATCGTCTATGTTCCCTATTACGTCCCCACCGATCATCCTTATTACAGGATGGACGACGATGTATTGTTCCAACATTCCTGGGAAGCCCTCAAACACATTCAGCCCGCGTTAAAGGATTCGGATGTGTTCGCCAAGCACATCACCCGCGCGCCCTACGCCCAAGCCATCTGCACCACCGGCTTTCTAAAACTGATGCCCCATCACCGCGCGCCTCTCAACGGACTACACCTCCTCGACAGCACCTTCCTTTACCCCGAAGACCGCACGCAATCCGGCCATATCCTCAAAGCCTGCGCCTGCGCCGGGGATATCGAAGCGTAGTGTGTCCGCCAGCCTTGGCTCCCATGTTCATGAAAATGTATTGCAATTTCATGAAACACATGGTAAAGTTTTGTTGGCAACAGATTTCCAAAACACAAGCGAGGTGCCTCATGGCGATACTGCAGGTAAAAGGACTGGACGATCATTTATACAAAGCGTTATCCGCGCGGGCGGCGCGTGAAAACCGCTCCATCAGCCAGGAAGTGGTGACCATGCTTCAAGACTCCCTGGGCGTTCCATCCACCAACAACCGCCGCGCCACCGAGGAATTCCTGTCGCTGGCGGGTTCCTGGGCCGATGACCGCCCCGAAAAGACCATTGCGAATGAACTTCGCAAAAAGCGCCGTTCCGGCAGACGTTTTGGAGATGCTGATGTATTTGCTTGATACCGATATCCTGATTTACGCCTTAAAGGGAAATAAGAACGTGCTGGAACATTTTCAGGAAAAGGCCAGCACACCCAAAGCGATCTCCGTCATCACCTTCGGGTAACTGCACTATGCCGCGATGAAATCAAAACGACAGGTGGAGAATCTCGCAAAAGTGCGGCGCGTGGGAGAGTTGTTTCCCGTGATCGACGTCTCGCGCGCCATCATGGAAACCTTTGCCGCCGTAAAAGCGGAATTGGAGACAAAAGGCCGCCGCGTGGACGATTTTGACCTCATCATTGCCGCCACCGCCCTGGTAATGGGTTACCGCCTTGTGACCAACAACGAACGCCATTTTTCGTCCATCCCCGGCCTCGAAATTGAAAACTGGTCCCAGGGCCACCACTGACCTAAGAATTGCTTCTACACTATCACGTCCCAACATCCCCCATGCCCGTTATTCCCCAAAGATGTCTTCGTAGTTTCATGATGGACAGGATGGAGGAACGCCAGAAATTTGGATTGATGGGCGACAACAACGGTGAAATGGTGGTTCCTGAAGGGTGGTTCTGGTAGGCTGGGGGCGGGTGAATCCAGAACGGGACGATTTCGGGTCTATGGAATGGCAACAACCAAGGAGAATCCCCTTGAAAAGAATTGGCATATTCCGTGTGTGTGGGGCATTGGCCGCGTGTGGATGGTGGATGATGGGACTCGCCGCAAGTGAACCGGCCATGGTTTCTCTGAGAGAAGGCTGGAAGCTTCAGAGTTCCGCGAAAATCACGGTGGCGGGCGAGGCGCTTGCCGCTCCGGGGGCGGTGACGGACGGGTGGTATTCGACCGCCGTGCCGAAAACGGTGCTGGCGGCGCTGGTGGAGAACGGGGTGTATCCGGACCCCTTTTACGGCATGAATCTGAAGAATATTCCCGGGTACAAGGACGGGGGCTGGCTGGTGATGCCGGAGGGAAGCCCGTTCCGGGATTCGTGGTGGTACCGCACGGAATTCACCGCGGCCGCGGAGTGGAAGGGACGTTGCGTCACGCTGCATTTCGACGGGATCAACTACCAGGCGAACATCTGGCTGAATGGGCAGCGTCTTGCGGATCAGGAAACGGTCAAGGGAATGTTCCGGCGGTTCGAGTTTGACGTGAGCGAACGGCTTCGTTATGGGGAAACGAACGCGCTGGCGGTGGAAATCCTTCCGCCGGGGTTGATCCCGGACAAGGACTATGACACGAAACAAATCGAGGCGACGACGGGCTGGGACGACCATAACCCGCAACCGCCGGACCGCAACATGGGGATTTGGGAGGATGTCTATCTTCGAGCGCAGGGGCCGGTGACACTCCGCCACGGGTACGTGGATTCCGATTTGAATGTGCCCGCACTGGACAGTGCGAAGCTGACCGTATCGGCCTTTTTAACCAACCATTCCGGGGCGGCGGTGATAGGTTTGTTGAAAGGCCGGATCGAGGCGGTGGAATTTTCAAAGGAAGTGTCGTTGAATCCCGGGGAGACGCAAGAAGTTGTTTTTACACCGGAGGCGTTCCCGCAATTGGTGTTTGCACAGCCGCGCGTGTGGTGGCCGCATCCGGCGGGGCCGCAGGAATTGTACACGGCGGAATTGTCATTTGTGGTCAAGGATGAGGTGTCGGACGCGCAAAAGGTGCGTTTCGGGATTCGGAAAGTGGAGACGTACATCAATGAAGAATCCTGGCGCGGGTACAAGGTGAATGGACGAAACATCCTGATTCGCGGGGGCGCGTGGATGACCAGCGACATGCTGATGCGTTTTTCCGAGCGCCGGTACCGTGCGCTGGTGCGGTACGCGCGGGAGGCCAACCTGAACATGCTCCGTTCCGAAGGCTTCTCCATCCGCGAATCGGAGGAGTTCTACAATGCCTGCGATGAATATGGCATTCTGGTGACCCAGCAGATTTTCGGGCGGAGCATCCCGGATGAACCGCTGGCCATTGCATGCACGGAGGACATGATGCTGCGGGTGCGCACCCATCCGAGCCTGACGCATTTTCTGGGGCACGATGAGACCTTTCCCACGGACAATCTCGACACATCGTATAAGGATCTCATTGCCAAACACCGGGTGAACCGCACCTATCAGCCGCATTCAGGGACGTTTGTGACGGTGTTCCGGAACAATACCGGCGGCACCCGGACGGGCACGCGGGAATTGTGGACCTATGCCGGGCCGTCGCATTATTACTTTCGGAAGCATGACGGGGCGTGGGGCTTCGCGCAATCGGGCGGGATTGGCGGCGTGACGGCGGTGCGGGACAGCCTGCGGGAGATGATGCCGGAGGATCAACTATGGCCGCCGCTGATGAGCGAGGCGTGGTCGTTTCATTCCGTGACGCAGGGCGGGGAGTATTTTGACGCCATCTTGAAAGCCATGGACGGCGGTTACGGCGCGGCCTCGAATTTCGACGATTTCTGCAATAAGGCCTATGCGATGAATTACAACAGCGCACGGGGGATGTTCGAGGCGTATGGGCGCAACAAATACTCCGCGACGGGGATTACCACGTGGAAATATGACACGGCGTGGCCCGCGTCCACCTCGTGGCAATACATTGACTGGTATCTGCGGCCCACAGGGGCCTATTTCGGCGCGAAAAAGGCCTGCGAGCCGCTGCACGTGCAGTATGCCTATGACGACGAGTGCGTGTATGTGGTGAACAGCCTGTATGCGCCCGTGGAAGGGCTTACGGTGTCCGCCACGGTGTACAACTTCGACCTGAGCGTGAAACACACCCAACAGGCGCCAGTGGCGGTGGATGCCGATGGAAAAGCCAAGGCGTTCACCATGACATGGCCGAAAGACCTGAGCACAACCTATTTCCTCAAGCTGGAACTTCGCGATTGCACAGGGGGAGTGCGGTCCAGCAATTTTTACTGGCTTTCCACCTCACCGGATAAACCGGGCATTTGCGGGGATACTCTGAAGGGCGTGTTTTTCACCAAGCCCAAATCCCGGGCGGATTTTACGCTGCTGAACACCCTGCCGCCCGTGTCGCTTGAATCCTCTTCGCAGGTGGAAAATCAGGGAGAAGAGCAAACCATGACCGTCACGGTGAAGAATCCCGGCACCGCGCTGGCC
>CAYXPO010000400.1:0-5021 GCA_964466925.1 uncultured Nitrospirales bacterium | reverse complement strand
GTTGGTGTTGGGATTCAACCAATTGCAGATGTTTGACCGCCTGGACCTGTGGGCGGTGTCGTATTTCATGGGAATTGCCGCGCTCAGTATTGTTCCGGGCATTGTGGTGCGCGCGCGGAACGGGCGCCTGGAAGCCGTGTTTCTTACCTTGCGCGATGATTTGGCAAAGGGAAAGCCGTTGTCCGAGGCCGTTCGCCGCCTGCGCTGCATGTTTCCCCAATTTTATGCGGACCTCATCAAGGCGGGGGAGGATTCCGGGCGGCTGGGCGAGTGCCTGGAGCAACTGGCGCGGGAAACGGTGCATGCGTTTTCCTTGGGCCGCATGTTGCGGGGGCACTTGGCGTACCTGGGAGTGGTGTTCCTGATACAACTGCAAATCACGGCATTCATTTATGTCAAATGCATGCCGGTGTTCCGGGATATTTTAAATGAGTTTGGGCAGGGCGCCCCCTCCTTGGTCCTGACTATTGAAGGAATATTGGACTGGTTTTACTACACATTCATCAAGGCCTCCGGAGTCGGCCCGGTGTCAAAGACAACCTTCATGCAATTTATTCTGTCTCCCCTGTTTGTCCAGATAACCGTGCTGGCCTTGTTTATAAGCGCGGTGGTGTATCTCGGGCGGCGGCGGCGCATTTTCTCGACTCGGGGGCTGGCGGTGGTGTTTCTGTTCATTCCCTGGCTTCGCGGCCTGGTCATCCAACGCAACTTGGCGGTGATCAGCATGGTTCTCGAGAAACTGTTGAATGCAGGTGTCCCCATGGACCAGGCGCTCGAGAGCGCGGCCCATGCGGAACTTAATCCGTTATACCGGCGAATTGTGGAGGGGGTTCGCGGACGGGTCTTACAGGGGGAATCGCTTTCGGAAGCCTGGCAGGCGGAAAACCGGTGGGTGGCGCGTTTGCCGGGGGCTTTCTTGGGCTTGATGAATATCGGAGAGCATTCCGGGCTGTTGCCGGAAGCGCTGAAACGTTTGGGCGAGTTCTATCAACGCAATGCGGAACAGCGTACCCGCGTGCTGGCGGATGCCTTGTTGCCGTTTGGCGTGTTGGGTTTGGGATTTATCACGCTGGCAGTGGAATTGTCCGTATTTGCTTCGTTGGTGGGCATTATTGATACACAAATGTGAGACCGAAAATGCAGTGGAAGAAAACAAGAAGGAACAACAACCCGCGCGGGCGGCGCCACGGATCCGCGCATCTTGAAATGCTCTGCGCGTTGTTTGTGCTCACCGTGGGCGCGCTCGGGGCGATCCAAATGCACGTGCGCGGCATGGACGGCACAAAAGCCGTGAACGAATATGGCATTGCGCTGCGCGCGCTCAATAATGAGCTGGAAACCCTGCGCGCCCTGCCCTTCAGCGCCCTGGAAAACGGTTCCCATTCTTTTAGAAGCCGGACGCCGGAACTGGAGCGGCTGGTGCGCCCCAAGGGCGTGTGCGTCATAAAGGACTGCGCCGGCGTTCCTGATTTGAAAGAGGTTCAGGTATCCCTGCGGTGGACGGGCGAGCATGGGCGCCTTATCGAGAAGCAATTAACCACGCTAATCGCGAAGAAACGGTGAATGCGATGCTTGGGATAAACATACATTTGGCCAAACCGGACAAGAGGACCTCCCGCCCGCGCCGCACGGCGGGGTATACCATCATTGAAATGTTGGTGTATGTGGCCGTGCTCGCCATCGCGATCAATCTGTGCGGGAAGCTGTTCTTGAGCGGGTCCCGCCTTTCTGCGCTGAATACCCAGGCATTGGACCGCATGCTGGCGGTATCGGAGGTGGAAAAAGAGTTTGACCGGGCGGTTCGGGAGGCGTCCACCGTGGTTCCGGAAGCGGGGGAATACCGAGGGAATGAACAGACGGTGGTGCTTCAGGCGGAACCCGAGGAAGGATGCCCGCACTATGTGGTGTTCGGGGCAATGCGGGATAAGGAGCATGTGAGCCGGATGGACTTGGTGCGGCGCAACGGCAACCTGGAATGCACCCGCTTCACCACGTTCCGGCAGCCGTTTGCCTCTATTACGTTCACGACGGCCCAAGCGCCCTTGATCTCGTTGGACGTCATCATCAAGAAAGACCAGGGGGAACGGAACCTGCGCAAGACGGTGCACCGGTTTGACGCGGCCCTGCGCGGGATGGGAGACCGCCCATGAAATACACGGCACGCAATCCGCGAAACGGTTCCGCCCTGCTCATGGCGGTGGTGCTGGTCATGGTGTTGAGCATTGGCGCCGCGGCGGTGTGGCATTATCTGCATGTCACCTTGAGGGAAACCGCGCGGCAGGAAAAGCTCACGATGGCGCTGCATCTGGCGGAGGCGGGATTGGACAAGGCGGTGGCGGAACTTCGCGCGCGGCCCGGCTATCAAGGGGAACAAAAGACCCCGCTGGGGCGGGGACGTTTCTCGGTCACCGTGACCCCCCAGGCCGCATCAGGCGGCTTCCAGTTGGTTTCGACGGGGGAAGTGGCGGAAGACGGGCGGGTGCAGGGGGCGGTGGTGTTGGCGGCGGAACTGGCGCTGGGGCCGGACCGCACGGTGAAACGGTATCACTGGCGGAAGGAGCACGAGAAACGATGACGCACGGTCTAAAGAAGCCGCAGGCTCGGTCCCGTTCCGGATTCACCCTGATGGAACTGCTGTTTGTCATCGCGATTATTGGCGTTTTGGCGGCGATTCTGTTGCCCGCCCTGGCCCGCGCGCGCGAGGCGGCCCGGCGCTCCAGTTGTATGTCGAATCTGTGCCAGTTGGGCATGGCGTTGCGGATGTACGCCGATGAAAACAACCGTGAATTGCCCTGGAGCGGCGGCAACAACAACGCCGAATGTTTGCGCTATGTGTATTCCAACTATGGCCTGGCCTTGGGGAACTTTATATGCCCTTCGGACGCGCAGCAGACCGCGCATGACTTTTATGACAGTAACGACGTGCTTCATATAAACACGGACATTGAACGGGATGGAAGCCTGCGCTCCAGTTATGAATACCTGGGCGCCTTCACCTATGCCCCGATTGTTTTGTCCCACCCCTCGAAGGGTGTTGCACACATACCCGTCGTATGGGACCGGTCCACGGCCGAACCCGCGTACTTCAATCATATACCCGGCGGCAGTAATGTACTGTTTACGGACGGGGCGGTGGAATTCGTGAAAAAGAACCATTTTGCGGCGCCCTGCCTGCCGGTATCCCCCGAGGGCATTGCGTTCATGGATATCCGGGGGGCCATCGAGCAAGCCTTGGAACGACAGCGGGAAGCTGAAAAAGCGTCCGCCCCACCAGCTTCCCGGGGTGGGAAACAGCTCGGCGTTATGGAAAAAAAGGGGAAACGTGTTTCACGCCCGGTGTTTCCGAAAGCGGTAAAGAAATAGGGCTCGAAGGGCCGCGCCAAAGGGCGGTGGAGAGGCTATTAACGAAAATGTACTCCCTTTCTCGCGGATTTTGGTGTAAAATTTCCGTGTAGCATCATTGCGTGGGGCGAGGCGGTATGGCTGTCGAGGGGATGTCCACATAGTTTGGGGGGTGAGACCACCTCGCCCCAGACGCAATGATGAGGTAGGCGTTTTATACACAACGAGCAACAGAAGCAGGGGAACCATCAGTAAAAAGGCGTCTCCCGTACTTCCGCCCGGACCTTTTCTGTAAACGATTCCGCCAAAGCATCCGCCACCGGATTTCTTCTCTTCCAACAAGGGCGTTTGGGCTTGGGCGGGACCGCCCACGGTGATGGAGCCGGGCACAACCTGCGGCTTAATGGCCATGCCGACGGGGTTTGAAAAGACAACATTCGTCATTGTAAGGGGATAAACGCCGGGGGGGGTGTTGGGGATCACCTCCATGAGCAATTCAATCACGGAACCTTGGCCCAGGATATTCTGGTTCATGCCAATGACAATAATGCGGTGTTTTCCGTCCCCGAGGGCATAGGAGGAGGCGCTTTTGCCTGCGGCGGAGGCCGCCGCGCCGGTGTTTACCGAAACGAGCCGCAAACGGCTCACGTCAAAGTGAAGGTCGAATTGGATGGCCGCCACGCTCTCGCCTTTGCCCGGGGTGAGTGTCACAGGCACCCGGATGTTCGATTCGCCGGAAAGGGTGTCGGCGGCGCCGAGCATCAGGGTGGCGGCGTGTACGGTCCCGCCGGCCAGTAGGGCGGCTCCCGCCAGAAGAATCCAAGCCAGGGCTTCAGGCGTGCGCATGGTCAAGCTCCCGCCTCATAACCGTCTTCGGTTCCCGATTTTTCGTGATAGGCGTTCGAGTTGTAAAACTGGATAATCCGCAGCAGTTCGGAAAGGGAAATCACCCAATCCTGCGGGGCGTAATCGCCGCTGTGCGGGGTGCAGTCATGAGCACCTGTTTCCGGGGCGAATCCGTCTTCGCTGCCGGCAAGACAACAGTAGGCATGGGCATTGTACAACTGAATGATGCGCAGCAATTCCGACAAGGAGATTTTCCAATTGGCCGGATTGTAGTCCGCGGAATGGTAATGCACGCCGCCGTTTACAATGGTCAGCGTGCCGGGGTTCGAGGCGGCGGCCACCGATTGACCATTGGGACTGGACAGGATAATCCCGGAGAATGCGATGGGTTCGGTACCGGCCGCGGCGCCGGCGGCAATGGAAAAGTGGGCTTCCGCCACGACGCCGTCTTCAATGGCGGTTTGGTTCAGGCCGGCGATTATCACGCGCATCCGCCCCGCCTGCAGGAGATTTTGACTGAGGCTCTTGCCCGCCGCGGCCGCGGCCGCGCCCAGCGTTACATCGGGGAGGCTGAGGGTTGCCGGGTTAAACACGAGATCAAACTGAAGGGCGGCCACCGATTCCCCTGTTGCGGCGTCCAGGGTCACGGAGACGGTGGCGTTTGTGTCACCGGCATAGCCTTGGGCATCTCCGGCGGTCAACACGGCGGCCCCTCCGGAGCCGCAGAGTGCGGTTCCGGCAATGGCCCAGGCTATCATTATCCATCTTGGCATCCGTGATCCTTTTCGCTTCAGGGTGGGGTGAACCGGCCCGTCCGGTTCTTTCCCATGGGC
>CAYXPO010000399.1:0-5026 GCA_964466925.1 uncultured Nitrospirales bacterium | reverse complement strand
GAAACCCAATTCCGCCATCGTGGACATTGCCATTGACCCAGGCGGCTGCATCGAAACCTCGAAACCCACCACCCACGCCAACCCCACCTACCGCGTGAACGACGTGGTGCATTACTGCGTGGCGAACATGCCCGGCGCCGTGCCCCGCACCTCCACCTACGCCCTCACCAACGTCACCCTCGGCTTCGGACTCCACCTCGCCGACAAAGGCTGGGAAAAGGCCATGGCGGAAGACCCCGCGTTGAAAAAGGGACTTAACGTCCTCAACGGAAAAATCACCTATCAGGCCGTCGCCGACGCCTTCGGCATGGATTGCATGGAAATATAGAACAAGAGCCTATTGACGGGCGATGAGTAAAAGTGCATACTATAAGTGTGCACAATATAGGAATCATCGTATATGAAGGCCACTATTTTAGATATGCGGCTCGACGCCATAGAACGGAACGAGCCGGTTACGCTAACCAACCGGGGCAAGCCGGTGGCCCGCATTGAACCCATCCGCAAACCGGAACGCCCCAGCATGAAAGAACAGCAGGCTTTTGGCATGTGGGCGGATCGGGACGGCATGGCGGATCCCGTTGCCTATGTCCGCGCGCTGCGGAAGGGACGTTTCGATGCTCTTTGATACGGACGTCATCATATGGGCCTTGCGGGGAAATTCCCGGGCGGCATCCGCCATTGATCGGGCCGATACCCTGGAGCTTTCCATCGTGAGTTATATGGAACTGGTCCGGGGCGCCCGAGACAAGCGTGAACTTCATTCAACCAGAATGGCGCTCGCCAATTTGGATTTTCAGATACTGCCGTTGTCGGAGAATATCGGTCACCGCGCCTCCATTTACCTGGAGGAATTCGCCTTGAAGTCAAGCATTGGCATTCCCGACGCCTTGATTGCGGCCACGGCGGTCGAAAACGGACAACGCCTATGCACCGCCAATACCAAAGACTACCGGGCCATTGCCGAAATCCAACTGGAAGTTTTCCGCCCATGAGCCAACCCTTTCCGTGTGGAAAAGGCAGCGCCGGTGCGCACGTTTTTATCGCCTGAACTCCATAACGGCTTCTTTCATCAATTGCGCTATCGGCATGTTTTGAGGACAGATGTTTTCGGCCATCGAATAGTCGCTCGTGTCCAGCGTGCCGCGGACCTCCGGGGGGATTTGCGCAAAGAGTTTAGCGGCCAGTTCCTTCATGCCATATGCCCTGGAGTACATCAGCATTTCCAGGATGGTGGATATCGGAATCTTTTCCGTGGTGGCGGTTTCACAGTGTCCGCAACGACGGCAGAAGTATCGCCCTGTGCTAACGGCATATGCTGATAGTAGTGTGGCGATTTCATCAGGGAGCGGGCTCTCGTCTCTGGCGGCGGCTGCATTGAATTGCATAATCGCCGCAGTGGGCATAAGCGAGCAGATGGAGGTCACATGGGGATTCCGCCAAATGACTTTCAGTTTTGCTTGCTCGAAGGACAGTGCATGAAGGGCCAACAGGGAAGTCATTTTGTCCCAATTCATCGGAAGAGTCTGCAATTCGGTCTCCCGCTGGACGCAAAGTCCCATTGATTTTACGGTAAATATCCCAATGCCTTTCGCATGGCATTTTTGCAGCGCGTCTTCCATGCTGTTTTGTTGCCGCAGACGGTAGTTGTATGCTGTTTGAATGCCGTCTATCCAGCCAAGATCCGCGGCGGCGCTGAGGCATGAGGCCATATTTTTGTGGGTACAGAACCCGAAGAAACGAATTTTCTTTTCCTTTTTTTTCTTCTCCACCCACTTGCGCACCTCATCGGTGAGCACCTCGGCACTTTCGATTCCATGGATGGCTAAAAAATCAACAGAAGCGGTCCCGTTTTCGTGGATCACCTTATCCAGTTGTTCTTGCATGACAGCGGGATTTGTCGAGGATACTTTTCCCGATAGAAACACTTTCTCCCGCATTTCGGGATGTTTGTTAAAGTAATCGGCATACGCTGTGCCCGTAAAGGAAACGATCTCCCAGCAGTCCACGCCGAGGTGCAGCGCTTCATCCAGCAGCGCTTCGCTTCCGGCGCTCATAAACGAGCCGCCTCCCAAACAGAGCTTGGATATCTCCACTCCGGTATGGCCAAACATTCGCTTGGGAATCGGGCGGGGTGTGCTCATCATTCGGCTTCCTCCAATAGAACTCAATAGTACTGTGTTTACATTCGCTACAACGATAACTGTCCGCCTTGTATTTCCGGCCTTACAAAATCCAGGATGCCCCGTCTTTATTGTTTCGAGCGATAGCGGATAGGGGATTGGTTTTACCGTTTCAGGCTGGTGTCCATTTCTCGACCCCTTTCCGCGCTGCGGTAGGCGGCGTCCAGCACGCGGTGCAGGTGCAATCCGTCCAGCAGCGAGGGATTCGGAGCGCGGTCCAGCGCGATGCTTTCCAGAAAGCTGTACATGCAATGCATGTGCGCGCGAATCCAGCCGATGCTCACCTTGGGTGCGGGGAATCCGCTCGCGGGCTTCGGATACTGCTGCACGCACTCGATTTTTTTGAATCCCCGCATCCCGCCCATCGGCCCCGCGGGATCCCGTACATCGAACACTTCCAGCCAATTCGGGTCCATCAAATTAAACCGGATTGCCCCCAACTCCCCGTGAATCTCAAAGCGGACCTCATCGCAAATGCCCGTGGCGAACTTGGTGGCCTCGATGGTGCCCACCGCACCCGACGCATGCCGCGTCAGCATCAGCGCCAGGTCATCCGTATCCACCGGCACGCGCTGTCCGGTCGCGGCATCGGTGCGTTCATGAATGAACGTCTCTGTTTTGGCATAGATCGAATGGATGTCCCCCAGCAGAAACTGCATCATGTCAAGAATGTGCGAACCCAGGTCCACCAGCGATCCCCCGCCGCCGAGTTCCTTGCTCGATTTCCAACTCAGCGGCTTGTTGGGATCGATGTTGCTCGAATGCAGATAGGCGGCCCGGTAATGGAACACCCGCCCCAGGAATCCTTCCTCGATAAGCTGCCGTGCGCGCATCGTCGCGGGCAAAAACCGGTTGTGGAGCGCCATTTGCGTTTTGCCGGTGTAATGACATTCCCGCATCACCGCCTCCACTTCCTCCGCCTCGGTTACGGAGGCCACCGCGGGTTTGTCGCAATAGATATGTTTCCCGGCCTTGATCGCCGCGATGAGATGCTCTTTGTGAAACCGGTTCGGGGTGGAAACGCAAATCACATCAATTTCCGGGTCTTCAATAAGCTCCTTGTAGTCCGCCACCACCTTACGGTAATACCCCATGCCTTCCGCCACTGCGCGCCCTTCCGCGCTGCGCCGGCACACCGATATGTGCTTCACCCGAAACGGCACGGGATGATAATACAATGGAATGTTGATCATGCCGTAGGTGTGCGCCCGCCCCATGAAACCAAAGCCAATAATCCCGACACCCAATTCCACCATTCTTAAAACTCCTTCCGGATATGTTTATGATGACGTTGCCTGTTCGAGCAGCGCCATCCCGTTATTCCAAAACAAATCTTCCACAAAGTCCCGTGATACTCCCAACCGTTCCACCGCTTTCTTAACCGCCCGCAATTCCTCGTATACGAACGACGTAAACACGATCTTCCCGTGCTCATCCGAAATTGACAGCGCCCACGGCACCGGCGTCACATAGGAATACTGATTATTGATCTCCACCGATTTCCCGGGCGCCAACCCAATCGGAATATCCGTCCCATACAAAATCCGGTCCGCCGGAAACCGCGCAAACAAATATTCCAGCACCTCCCAATGATTCAGCATGGCCAAATCCACATAAAGGTTCGGCAATTCCCGCAGCCGGTCCAAGTGCCCCGTCACATTCTTCATGAAATAGGCGCGTCCCACGTGCGCCATCACAATCTTTGCCTTCGGAAAGCGGGTGCACAGTTCCACCAATTGTTGTTGATTCAACGCATCCGCCAGACGCCCCTTGCGCGGGATATGCAGCATCACAATCAGCCCCATGTCATTCGCGATGTCCATCGCCCATCCCGGCAGCATTTCCGGAATCTCCACCGTGTTCACGTCCGCTTTCCGTACATAATCCGGGTATGGCTTGATCCCCGGAAACCGGCCTGCAATCAGTTCCGCCCGCAACCGCTCCGGCGTGTCCTGAACCGGATCAAACAGCCGGAACGGAAAGAAGCGTTGCAGATCGCAATTTTCCGCGAGATACATGTTGTTCGCATCCCGATCATACGAAACATCGGGGAACCCGAAACATACCGCCGCCGTCTTCCGTCCAGGATACAACTCCGCCAAGTCCTGTTCCAGGTCCTGAAAATCATACCGTTCAATCGAATGGCCCGCGCAGGAACAGGGGCGTCCCGCGGGAATCACCCCGGCGTTCATGATATGCACATGAAAATCCAATATCCGCGCCGGGAGGAACGCCCCGAATTCTTCCTCGAAAATCTTCCGGTTCCGCTCGTGTTTCGTTGTTTCCCGCCACATAGTTAAATTAACTCCGCGGGCAGGCCCAAATAGGCCCCGAAGGCCAATAACTCATCCACGCGGCTCCCCAGCACCAACGCACTGTGATGGGTGCCGCCGCGCCGGGAATATTCTTCCAGAAACGTTTCGATGCTGCCTGAGGGCCGCGCCCAGATGCGAATGGCATCCTGCAGGTTCACCGCTTCTTCATCCACGAGCACCTCCATGGGCGCGAGCAACAGGCTAAAGCGGTTGTTTGGGCCCGGCGCAAGGTTCACCAGCACGGCAAACCCCGGCTCCACCGAACATGTCAGCACGGCCGGATTTTGCGCCGCGGAAAAGGGATAGGGCTTTTCAAACAGCCTTGGACGCCCGCATGCCACCTCCGGATTGATTTCGCCCATGTGCGACAGGAACAGTGTGTTTCCTTCCCAATCCGGACAGAATATCTCCGTGAATGTCGTTTTTCCCAATGCCGAGGACAGCGCGCCCACCAAGGCCGCCGTGAGCACGTCGCCTTCCCCCGCATACCCCACACCCCGCGCCATTGCCTTGGATGCCTCCAAAAAC
>CAYXPO010000398.1:0-5031 GCA_964466925.1 uncultured Nitrospirales bacterium | reverse complement strand
GCGCATCTGGTGGCCCGGTTTTCAGAATCTTTACAACGACTGGGGCAATTTCTGTTATTACAGCGTTGCGATGATCCTCGGATTCTGGATGGGGTGCCAACCGGCGATTGCCGAGGCCATTGACCGCGAAAAACGGCGCGCCGCCTGCATCGCCCTTGTGTCCGCCCTCCTGCTCTGCTGGACGCATTCCTACACGGACTGGCCGGACGAGTTGCGCCACACGAACTACTATTTCTTCGGAACCGTCATGGGATACACAATGAACATCGCGCTGCTGGGGTATGCGCGCAAGTATCTGAATGGGGGCAACCGCGCACTCCACTATCTTGCGGAATCCGCCCTGCCCGTGTACATCCTGCATCAGGCCGGTATCGTCGTCCCCGGATGGTTCATTATCCATCTTGCCCTGCCGCTTCCCGTGCGCTTCATTTTACTTTTGACCGTGGCGCCCGCGATTACCCTGCTGGTGTATCACTTCCTGGTCCGGCCCTTCCGTATTCCCCGCTATTGTTTGGGCATGAAACCCGCCCGCCCCGCCTGATGCATATTTGCGTCAGATGCCCTGCTCGGTGAACCGTGCATGCTTGATGGTGGAGCCTTTAATGCCGTTGCCGGAATACGAATAGGTGCAGTGGATGGCGCCGTCGGCGGCCTGGATCACGGAAGGATACGAGAACGAACCTTTGTCTTTTTCCACTTCTTCGAGGCGCCGGAGAACTTTCCAGGTAACGCCTTCATCTTCGGATACGAAGGCGGTGAGCTGATGGCGTCCATTCGAGGTGTCATTGCCCACGAGGACCCAGTGCCCGTTCTTCAGCGCGATGCATTCGACGCTGGACCCGGGATTGCGGATTTCGAGGGCGCCCAGCTTGGACCATGTGATGCCGTTATCCGCGGAGGTGGCGGTGCGGACGAGATGGGGGATTCCGTTGTCGCGCATGAAGGCCATGATGGCGCCGTCTTTTTTTTGCACGAAGCTGGGCTGAATATTGCCCAGGAGGTTGGGCGCGGGGTCCATGATGGGCTGACTGAAGGTCCAGGTTTTCCCCCAGTCTTCAGTGAATCCGGCGAGCGAGCAATTGAAAACGTCGGAATACAGGCCCAGCATCAGCCGGGTGGGCGAGGTCATGATGGGGTGGAGGCGGGTCATCCATCCGAGGCGCTGGCGGAGTTTGTCGGTGGCGGCGGCGCGGGCATCCTCGATTTCCTTCGCGAAATCGGGCATGACGGCCAGAATCGGCGCAAGAGCCTCTTTGGCGTTATCCACCATGGGCACGTAGAGTTCCTCCAGCTTTTCCGGGCGCGCGTGGATAACGTCCTGCCAATCCCATTCGGGGGGGCCGTCGTTCGTATAGTGCGTGGCGGTGCGGTACTTCAATAACGAACCGCCCCACTGGTTGTCCTGCACGGTGATCCAAATCAACCATAGGATCCCGCGGGGATCAATGAAGAGGACCGGGTTGCAGTCGGGCAAGCCGGGCGTGTCGGCCATCAGGAAGGGTTCCGACCACTCGCTGGCGCCCGCGCGTTTGCGCGCCCCCTGGACCATGACATCATCGGCGGTACGCTCGCCGGAACCGTGAAACCAACAGGCGATGAGGTCTCCCGCCGCGGTTTCGACAATGCTCGATCCGTGGTTGTGTTTGTCGTTTGGGGGGAAGATGAACTCAGCTTCATAGTCCGGCGCGCCCTGGGCGGCGGCACAGCAGATTAAAAGAGATGCAATGGATAGCATGAAACAGGTTCCTTTTCGTTGTATGAAAAAGCCGCGTTAACCAGGGTTAACGCGGCCTGTATACTGCCGTCATGAATTATAGCGAGTCAAAATTCTTTTGCAGCGAGGTGCCTTCCGACTGCGCCATCTGTTTCTCCGTCAGCACCTTGATTTTTTCTTCGTATCCGGGCACCCGCGCGGCGGCAATGCGGCCCTCGATGTCTTTGCGGACGGCGGACGTGAAATCTTCCTTGAACACCCAATTGGGCGCATCGGCGTTTCCGATGTTTTCATACACGCCGATATTGCGTCCGTCAAAGGTCCTGAAATAGACGCCCCAGTTGCCCTGCATCAGGCATTCAGCCCATTTGCTCACGACATTGTTGAACTGATCCTTCACGATCACTTTCGCGAAGAAGTAATCGTTCGAGGCGGCAATTTCCAGTTCCTTCAGGTACAAGGCGGTGTATTCCTGCTGCAAGGCCGGTTCCACCCATTTGGCCTTGGACACCTTGTCGCGGAGTTCTTCCGCGGCGGCGAGGCGCTGGGTGCTGGAATATTTCGCCGGGGTGAGGGGAATGCCTTCTTTAATCTGGATGATGAGGCGGTCCACGTTATGCGCGAAAGCCTCTTTCACGGCGGCGCTGCGCTGATTGGCTTCGTCAAGCTGCCCAACCATTCCTGTCAAGCGGTCCACTTCCGACACCAGGCCTTTTTGCCGCGCCTGGATGATGGCCGTTTCATTTTGCAGGTCTTCGTACTGTTCTTGCGCCGTAACGAATTCCTCGGTCTTCTTGTTGATGTCCTGTTCAATCGCCGTCAACGCCGATTGCTTATCCGTCAAATCCTTGTTTGCCGCGTCAAGCTTCCCGGTGACATCGTTCAACTCGCCCTTCTTGGCGATGATATCCTGTTCCAGCTTGTCCCGTTCTTCCTTGGTGATACTGACCTTTTCCCCTTTTGAGGCATCAGCGATATTGATGTATTGCTGCAAGCGTTTATTCAGCTCTTTGTTTTCCGCCTGCACTTTCGCCAATTCAACTTTCACGGGATTCGGAATGGGCAAATCAAAGGGCAAATAGCTTTGCGCCAACGGCCCCACCAGAATGCCGATGATCAGGCCCGCCACCAGGGTAATGACCGCCGCCATCTTCCCGCCGCTTTTTTTCGCTTTGGCTTTTTTGGGCTCGACCGGCGCCATGGCGGGCTGCATGTCCGTGTCGGGCGAAAAATCCGGCGCGGGCGTTCCGCCGCCGAAATCCATGCCGCCGCCGAACGCGCCTTGATCAAAACCCAAACCGCCGCCCGCGCCGCGCGCAGGGCCCTGGCTGCCGCCAAACATGGGCGTTTCCATGGCTTGTGTCGGGGCCGGGGTGCGCATGCCGGTGTCAAACGCGGCCGGGCCGCCGCCGAAGGCGCTGTCAAACATCGGCGTGTCCATTGGAGAATCCTGGCCGGGGCCGGGGCCGATTTCCGGCGTTTCCGGGGAGAAATCGCTGTCCGCCGCCAAGTCTTGAAATCCCGTGCCGCCCGGTCTCGGGCCGGAGGAGAAGGTGCTCGCCACCTTGCTCTCAAAGCCCGGAGGCGCCGCTTTGATATTGCCGCCGGTGGGTTGAGGCGTTTCCACATCAATGTCACTGATGGGGGGGAGGCCTCCTTCATCACTCATGGGGGAATCGAACCCGCCCAATGGCGTCAATCCCGCATCGGACACGCTCCCTTTCGAATCGAAATCGCTCAACGGGGGCAGATTACCCAATCCGGAATCACTTGACATGTCATCTTTTCCACTCGGTTTTTTCTCGGCCATTCGACCTACCTCCGTTTCGCATCCGTTTGGTTGATACACAAACCCATGGTATAGCTTGCATTCTAGCACGGCTCCGGTAGTGTGTCAAGAGAACTCTTGACTTTTTCCGGCATTGAAATTCCTCTCAACTTCCTATATGCCAATCATTTCTGCCCACTCCACACCCGCGAACGTAAAATTCTGCAGAAAATGTGAAATACCGGTTTTGCGCCGATATTCAAACAACACGGAATCCACCCGCGCCACCTCCCTATTCATCCTCCTTATTCAAATCGTATGGGCTGGCCCGTCAAAAGGGCATCCACCTCGTTTGTGGCGCCGGGATCGAGTGTTACGGCCTTCGTGAACCAGGTGTTGGCCTCGTTCACTTCTCCCAAGGCGAGAAAACACTTCGCGGCCCCCAGCGCCGCCGCGCCGCACTGTGCCCGGTAGTTGGCGTTTTTTTGCAGTCCGGCCACAGTGAAAAAGTGGGGAAGCGCGCGGGCGTATTCGCGTTCGCGCGCGGCCAGGCGCCCAAGTGACAAATGCACGTCCACTTCCTCGGGCAAGAGGTAAGCGGCGTCATTCCCCCCTTGAGTTTTTTTTCGGTCCGCATACAGGGCCAGGGTGGCTTCATAGTGACGCCGGGCGGCGGGCCAGTTTTTCAACAAGTCTTCATACGCCACCGCCAGATTGTAGTGCACCCGCACCGTCTTGGGATTTTCCTTCAGGGTGGACAGGAAGAGCCGTTCATTGTCGTGCCAATCGTTGTTGCGCTGCATGGTGAGCGCCAAGAACACCAGTCCGAGGCACACCGCGCCCGCCACGGCCAGCCGCCGGGACCACGGTTGCCGCGCCGCGAGCACCACGGCTTCCGCCAACGCCCACCAGAATCCGGCCATGGGCACATACATCCAATGTTCCGCCATCGGGGCGTTCAACGGAAACAGGCCGGAAATCGGCAGCCAAGACACAAGAAACCAGGCCAGCCCCAAGGCAATGCGGAGATGGCGGCGTTTCATGGCCATTACCAGAACGGCAAGCAATGCGGCCAGTTCCAGCCATCCCGCCGCCGCATGCCAGACGGGCGCGCCTTCCAGCGTTTGTTCCATGTGCAGATGCGTGGGCACAAAAAGTTTAATCAAGTAGAAGAAAAAGGCCTGTCCCGTTTCCACAAGCCGATTTCCGAAAGTGGAAGCCTGGGAAGCACCTGCGTCCGCAAACTTCAATACGGTCATCCGCAACAGGGCATACGCCCCCAGGATAAGCACCACGAGGACCAGCGGCGCGCCGCGTTGCTTGAGGAGCGCGCGCCGGGCCGTGGGATCCTTTTCATCCATTATCGGCAACAGGACAAGAATCGCCAACAGGACAGGGAATATGGTGGAGGATTCTTTCGAGACCAGCCCCCCGCAAAAACAGAGCATTCCCAGGGTGATCATCATCCAACGCCATTTGGACCCATTTTCCGACAATATCAAGCAAAGTCCGGCGAACATGAACACGGCGGACATCATGTCCGCGCGGC
>CAYXPO010000397.1:0-5050 GCA_964466925.1 uncultured Nitrospirales bacterium | reverse complement strand
TGGCAAATGGGGACTCGGCGAGCCGGATACTTCCGGGGTTCCGAACCGAAAAGGCTTCGATGAGTTTTTGGGATATCTTAACCACCAGCATGCGCATAATTATTATCCTGAATATCTTTGGCAAAATGAGACGAAAATTCGGCTGGAGGGCAATACGGAAGGGAAACCAGGGGTTTCCTCGGAGCGTGGAGTTTACACCCCGAAGTTGTTCGCCCAGAAGGCGGAAGACTTCATCACACGACACAAGAGCCACCCGTTCTTCTTATACCTCTCCCCCACCATTCCACACGTGAATAATGAGCGGCTTAAAGAGGATGGGATTGGGATGGAGGTTCCGTCCGATGCTCCCTACACGGCCAAACCTTGGCCGCAGGAACAGAGAAACAAAGCGGCCATGATTACCTTTTTAGATGGGATGGTGGGCGGGTTATTAAACCATCTGAAAGACCTCGGCCTGGATGACAACACCATCGTCTTTTTCACCAGCGACAACGGTCCGCACAAGGAAGGGGTGGACCCCGCCTTTTTCAAGAGTTCGGGACCGCTCCGGGGGATCAAACGGGACCTGTACGAAGGGGGTATCCGGGTGCCGATGTTGGTGCGCTGGCCGGGGAAAATTGCGGCAGGAGGAGTGAGTGCCTTTCCATGGGCGTTTTGGGACGTTTTGCCGACGGCGGTGGAACTGGCGGGACTCCCCCCTGCTCCCGGCCTCGACGGACTATCCGTGGTCCCGGTGCTCCGGGGGCGTTCGGAATCCGTGAAGCCTCATGAGTACTTGTATTGGGAATTCCACGAGGGGGGATTCAAGCAGGCGGTGCGGAGTGGGGCCTGGAAAGCGGTCCGTCCGGGGACAAAGGCGGATATCGAGGTCTATGACCTAGCCGAAGACCCGGGAGAAAAAAACAATGTGGCGGTGGAACATCCGGAGATCGTGAAACAGGCCAAGGCGCTTTTCAAAAGCGCCCGGACCGAAAACCCGAGGTGGCCGGGGATGTAAAACGGTCAACCCTTGGTCTTTGCTTGGTACAGCGGAATGTCCTGCGGGATGTTTTGGTTACGAAGGGACTGGGTGGCCATGTATCCGGCGGCAACGCTGTTTCGTGCGGCGATGGGCGGCGTGCGCGGCACCGCCTGATCCTTGAGGTACGCGATAAATTCGTTCACGATGCTGGGATCAGCACCGCCGTGGCTTCCTTCTACGGCGGGAATGGAAAATTGGAGGTCGCCTTCGGGGATGTAGCCGGCGCGTTTGTTCCAAAGGCGGATGACCGTGTGCCCCGGTTCGTCGCCGAAGTTTTCGAGGCGGCCCGCATCGCCGATGATGGTGTAGTTGCGCCAGGCGTCCGGGGTGTAGTGGCATTGCTGGTAGGAACAGAAGACACCGTTGTCGAGTTCCATGAGCATCATGCTGAGGTCTTCGACATCAATGTGCGGGTTGAGCCCCACTTGGCTAAGGGGCGGCCAGTTCCCCTCATTCCAGCGGACATCGCCGCGTTCGCCGGCGGAATGCCGGTGGGTGATCTGATGGTAGAGGGTGAGCCCGCCCATGGCGGAGACGCGCCGGGTGTATCCGCCGCACAGCCAATGGAGCACATCAATGTCGTGGGCGGCTTTTTGCAGCAGGAGGCTGGTGGCGTTACGGCGTTCGGCATGCCAGTCTTTGAAGTAAGCGTCGCCGCCATAGGAGATGAAATGGCGGCACCATCCCGCTTTGACGTGGCCGATGGCCCCCTGATCAATGAGTTCCTTCATTTTCATGACAAAGGACATGTGGCGCATGTTATGGCCGATGAAAAGCTTGGCATGGTGTGTCGCGGCGGCGTCGAGAATGCGGTCACATCCTTCGATGGTAATGGCCATGGGCTTTTCGAGGTAAACGGCGAGTCCGGCTTCCAGCGCGGCCACCGCGTGCTCTTCGTGGCAATAATCGGGCGAGGTAATGAAGACGGCATCCAATGGCCGGTCCAACAATCGGCGGTAATCGTTGGTGATGAAGGTATCAGGGCCGTAGGTTTCTTTGAAGAGATCGATGGCGGAGGAATCAATATCGGCGCCGGCCACGAGGCGGACGCCTTCCTCGGGTTTATGCGCATAGAATGCGAGACCGCCCCTCCCCCCCACGCCGATTACACCAAGCCGCAGTTCACTCACGTTGGATCATCCTTTCATTGTGTTATTGGGACTATTGAAGCACAGATGGGGAGGAAAAATAAATAGAAGGGTTTGGGGGTTGGGGGGTGGGGTCCACCATGTCCATTATGTCCACGAAGTCCATAAGGGTCTATCCGGTCCATTTGCCCTATAAATCCCAGACCCCGCAATATGGGGTTAACGGCGAATCAAGCGCCATTCAACGTCATCGGGGTGTTTGAGTTGGCAGGGGCGGAAGCGGGCTTTGTAGTTCATTTGGGGGCAGTCGTGGATGTAGTAGCCGAGGTAGTAGTAGGCGAGGTTCCAACGGCGGGCGATCTCGATTTCGTGGAGCGCGGAATAGGTGCCGGGACTGAGGCGCGCGAAATCGGGATCGAAATAGAAGTAAACCGTGGACAGGGCGTCGCCCACTTGGTCCAACACCCCCACTCCGGCCAAACGTCCCTCGGCGCGCAGTTGGAGTTCCATGGTATGCCCGCCCAGGAAGGTATCCACGAGAAAAGCCTGGTAGCGTTTGGGGTCTTCCCCGCCGGGGTCCGCATGATGCTGGTATTCTAGGTAGCGCCGGTAAAGGGCGAGTTTCTCTTCGGAAAATTCGGGCGGATGCAAGCTGGCCTGAAAGAGGCGCTGGCCGCGGTTCCAGATGCGGCGTTGCTCCTTCGTTTTGTGAAAGGTGGCGATGGGAACGCGGATGATCTGGCATTCATTGCATGTTTCGCACGCCGGGCGGTACAGGCTCGCGCCGCTGCGGCGGTAGCCTTTATCGAGCAGGAGGCGGTAGAGATTATCCAGGCCATACCCCGTGCCAAACCGGAGTGTAGAGATTTTATGCGGGAGGTAGGGACAAGGCTCTTGAATATCACCGATATGGATGAGCGATTCGAGAAATGCCAGGATGGCGGCGTGGTTTTGGGGAGAACCGGTCTCCGGCTCCGTATCCTGCGATTTGATTTCCATGGTTCAAACAATACCACATCACATTTCGAAAGCAGTTGTCCAAAATCAAAATGACAGATGCTGATTATATGACGGCTCACAGGCAATGGTGACCAAATAGGTTTTACCGCAGGAGCGGCGTGTATAGTTCCTCGACGTATTTTTTTGCGGAATCCTGCCACAGGAAGCGTTGCTGGAACGCGTTGTGCTGGACTTGACGGAAGGTGGCCGGGTTCTGGTCGTAGAGGGTTTTGGCTTCTTGGACGGCGGCCAGGAGGTTTTGCAGGATTTCCCGGCGGTTGGCGCCATCGAATCCGAATCCGGAGCCGCCGGATTTCGTATGCGGCATTACGGTGTCTTGAAGACCGCCGGTCCAGCGCACCAGGGGCGGCGTGGCGTTGCTCATCGAGACCATTTGGGCGATGCCGCAGGGCTCAAAGAGGCTGGGCATCAGGAACACATCACCGCCGAGGCTGATTTCATTGGCTTTCTTGGGATCAAACGCGATTTTGGCATGGTAATTGGGGCGGCCCATAAAACCCTTCAAAAAGGATTCATAGTCCGGGGTGCCGGTCGCCAGCACGGCCACGTTGACCCCCGGCATGTCCAAAATGTGTTCGAGAACACTTTTCCCATCGAGCGGTTCGGTGAGCAGCCGGAATTTCTGTTCGACGGCGCGTCCCACGAATCCCAGCAGAAACCCGTCCTCTTTGAATTCCTGGGAGATCGCTTTTTTCATCTCCCGTTTTGACTGGAGGATGCTCCCGAAGGCTTTCTCGGTGACGGGGACGGCATAGTGACACCCGTTTAGGATGCCCGTGAGCCGTCCCTCCTGATAGAGCCGTTGGGTGAAGGCTTCGAGTCCCTTGCCCCCCTCGAAGAAACGTTCCGGGTCTTCCGGTTGCGTGATTTCCCGGGCATAATTCGGACTCACCGCATGCGCCCTGTCGCACAGTTCAATTCCGAGCCGCAACGGGTTTACGTTTTGCCATTCCACCCGCGGATCATCAAAGAACGGCCCGGCCACCGGATCGGTGTACAGACCTTCCATTTCGGTTCCCGCAATGCATTCCGTGGGCAGGTTCCCTTGATAAACAATATTATGAATGGTAAGGACTTTTTTGTGTTGCAGTCCCTCCATATGCATGAAACCGAACAAATACCCCAACCCCCAGTCGTTAATGTGCACGATATCCGGCTGTTTTTCCTCGATAAGCCGCAAACAGGCCTTGGAAAAAAACGAAAAGCGCAGGGCATCGTCAAAAAAAGGGATATCCGGACTGTTCACATAGACGGACGCGTATTTTCCTTCAAAGTATTCCGGGGATTGTATGAAATTGACTGGCACCCCCTCCAGTTCGGTGGTGACCACCCCCCTTCCCCCATGTTCCACAAAGTCAAAGCCCTCCGGCTTCTTAATCGAGCCATACCAAGGTGTTACAATTTCGATATCCACCCCCAACGCCTTCACTACGGGAGGCAGTTCCCCCGTGACATCGCCAATTCCCCCCGCCTTTGAAAAGGGCTTGCATTCGGTCGCTATGTAAAGAACTTTCATCCTTCTTCCTTCTCTCTTGGACAGGAATTCCCATCCCGTGAAAGGATTCTATCGCGATGCCATGAATTGATACAAATACATGGACCCGACAACCCGTGGAGGCGAATCCGGGTACTCCAGTGCTTGCACAATATCCCTGAATGGATTATACTCTTTGAAATTGGGAGAAATGCTCTAAACGCTAGAATCGGCTAGGGTTTCTGGCATAACGATGGAAAGGGCTGTACATGGGTGGTGAGTTTTGGCATGATGCAGGTTGCGCGTTTCATCCGGTGAGCGCGCCAGACTACCTACCGGTAAAGCAACTTCGCCAATTGCAGTTGCACCGGCTTCAAGCAATGGTGACCCGCGCGTATGAAAATGTGCCGCTGTACCGGGAGCGGATGACTGAGCGCGGAGTGAAGC
>CAYXPO010000396.1:2903-5054 GCA_964466925.1 uncultured Nitrospirales bacterium | reverse complement strand
GCTTGCAGCGACCGGAACACCTCCGCAAGATCGTTTGAATTCGCGGCGAGCGGCTGGCCAACGGCCGCCACAGCTACAAAAAGGCTGAGAGCTATCAACGCTGCAACCTTATTCGCGCGCATACATCCTCCTCACTTCTGTGCGGCAATTACGCCCCACCCAGTTGGTCCTATCGGCACACGGCTTCCCTCCGTGTCAATACACAACACATCATCACCGGCCAAGCTTCACCCCGGCCAGGCGAACAAACATATATCTCCTTATCTTAAGCCTTGTACAACAACATGATAGGTGAAGTCAAGGAAAACCTTCGACGGCCCCTGTTTAATATATGAAACCAGCGAAAAATGAGGACCTTTGAAAGCGAAGAAATAAAGCCTTTACTTTCTGCCGCCGATATACCTAATCAGCGACGGAGTCAATAAGGCAATGGTTAATGGGCTTCAAAATTCAATGGTGCTGACAGCGGCACGGCCCTATCCCGACAGGCTGCGGGAACCGAAATCCCTGGAAACGCTGGCGGGAACAGGACCGGACGCCGGTTCTGTCTTTGATGCCGTGGACCTTGCCCTGGACCTCAGTCATCACAGCCCCCGGGACCTGACAGGGGCGATAAACAAGCTTACCCCGGCGGAGGGTCAGGATTTTTTGGTGATGCTCGCGGAATTATTACAACAGGGGGTTATCGGTTCGGAAACGTTGGAGGTGAACGGCGAACCGTACACCTGTTATCTTCCCACCCGCCTGGGGGATGCGCGGCTCATGCATGCCCGTGCTTGGCAAGGCAACAGCACACACATTCTGAATCTTCTCGCATAATATCCCCGTCTGTCGCTTTTATTCCGTGGCGCCGGGGAAATTCGGACAGCGTCTACCGCAGCAGCGGCATGGATATAAGGCGGGTTTCGTCTATGTGTTCCGCGCAGGCCGCGATTTCGCGCAGGCGAACCCGGCCCTTGGTCAATGGCAAGGGGGAGGTCAAGACATCTTCGGCGAGCCAAGAGTAGGTATCCAATCCGGCGGCGAGAGACGGCTCCATATAGGCGGCGGCATACTGCGCCAGCGCCGCGATGCCCACCCCGGATTCGAAGGCCGCGCTCAGGACCAGTCGGGGCCCGGATTCCGCTTGGGTGAGGCCATGCAGGGCGGGCCCCAGCATCGGCACGTGCAACAGGGTCGGTTTCCACACCCACGCGCGCGCATTGAACCACAGGGAGCGGCGCGCCCCCAACAACGTGTCCATTACCTCCTTGGCATTGGCCGGCGGTGGTATTTCATGAAGCGTTTCATCCAAGGCATAAGGCAGGCCGGTGTCCGCCCGAAAATCTTCCAATTCCTCCGGATTGCGCAATGGCTCTTCGATATATTCGATGGGAATGCCCTTGATTAAGTGGGCAAACTCCTTGGCGGTGTCCAAATCCCAGGCGCGATTGGCGTCCAGCCGCAAGGAACATTCCGTCCCCAGCAGGGCGGAAACCCGCCGCACCCTTTCCGCCTCCTCATGCACCGCGCCGCGCCCCACTTTGAGTTTTGCGCAGTCAATCCCGCGCTGCTTCAGGCCCGCGGCTTTCTCCATCAGCGCCTCGTGTTCTCCGGTCAGGAGCGCGGACAAGTGAATCTCGGGAAGCGCCGTGGTAAAGGGTGTGCCATGGCCGCCCAATGCGGAAAGGGCCGATTCAATGGCAAACGACACCGGCGGCGGCTCTTCGCATTGATCGGAGAAAAGAGAGGCGCGCTCTTCAAATACATCAAAAAATTCCCGGCCTTGAATGACATCCGCAAAACGAAAAAAGGCATCCAGACACTGCTCCAGGGGTGTACGGCAGAACCCGGGCAGGGGTGCGGCGTCTCCCCAGCCCGCGGCCCCCTCTTCATCGCTCAGCTTGAGCAATAATCCCGTGCGCGCGGTAATGGTCTGATTCCGCAGGGTCAACGGTTGCCGCAACGGGAGCGTGTAGTGAAACAACGCCGCGTTCATAGCATCCAGCCAATCGAAAACAAGATTGTATACAACATGAGCAATTGCCCGGTGGAGGCCAGGGTCCGGTTCAAGGGCGGCCCGGAATAGTTGAAAACATGAATTATGGAGGGAATCCCCGCCAAGGGGACAAAAGAGGTGAGCAACACCGTGGAATGGTCCGCCGTACCCCA
>CAYXPO010000396.1:0-2893 GCA_964466925.1 uncultured Nitrospirales bacterium | reverse complement strand
AAACACTGGCAATGACGATGGAGGCCACATATTCACAGCGCGCGAAGGACACGCCGAAACGGACCGCCAGGGTCTTCTTGCCGCTGCCGCGATCCCCATTGACATCCCGGAGGTTGTTCACCGTCAGAATCGCCACGGAAAACAGCCCGGGGGCCAGCCCGGCCACTATCGGCGCCCAATATATCTGTTGGGCCTGCACATAATAGGTTCCGGCCAACGCCACGGGCCCGAAAAAGATCAGCACGAAGACCTCGCCCAAACCCAGATAGCCCAGAGGATACGGGCCGCCGGTATACAGAATCCCGCAAAGGATGGAGAGCAGGCCGATGGCCAGTATGGGAAAGCCGCCTCGATAGATGAGATATAGGCCCACCGTGAACGCGAGGAAAAACGTTGCCAGGGCGGCCATCAGCATCTGCCGGGGCGTCACCCAGCCCTGTTGCGTGGCGCGGGGCGGCCCGAGGCGCTGCGCAGTGTCGGTTCCTTTGACAAAATCAAAATAATCGTTGGCGTAATTGGTGCCGATTTGAATCAGGATCGAACCCAGCAGCGCGCAAAGGGCGGAAGGCGGATGAAATACACCGTCTTCAATGGCCATGGCGGTTCCGATGACCACTGGGGCAATGCCGGCGGGCAGTGTTTTGGGCCGGGCTGCCAAGAACCAGATTTTTAAGCCGTTTTTGTTCATGGATTGCGCGGAAACTTCTTGAAGTCCGGTTTGCGCTTCTCCACATAGGCGTTGCGCCCTTCCTGGCCTTCTTCGGACATGTAGAAGAGCATGGTGGCGTTTCCGGCAAGCTCCATCAGCCCGGCCTGGCCGTCTTCATCGGCGTTCATGGCGGCCTTGATGCACCGGAGGGCAACGGGTGATTTTTCGAGGATTTCCCGGCACCATTGCACCGTTTCCTCTTCCAGGCGGTCCAAGGGCACGACCGTGTTCACCATGCCCATTTGCAGGGCTTCCTGGGCGTTGTATTGACGGCACAGATACCAAATCTCGCGGGCTTTCTTCTGGCCCACCATGCGCGCGAGGTGCGCGGAGCCGTACCCTGCATCGAACGACCCCACCCGCGGCCCGGTCTGCCCGAATATGGCGTTGTCCGCGGCAATGGTGAGATCGCAGACCATCGCGAGGATGTTGCCCCCGCCAATGGCGTACCCGGCCACCATCGCGATGACCGGTTTGGGCAGCGTGCGAATCTGGCGGTGTAAATCGAGCACGTTGAGACGTTGGGCGCCGGTGCGCTTGTCCACGTAGCCGGAGGCGCCGCGCACGTTCTGATCGCCGCCGGAACAAAAGGCCTTGTCGCCTTCACCGGTCAGGATAATCACACCAATTTCGGGATCAAAACGGGCGTCGCGCAAGGCATCGCTGATTTCGTCGTTGGTCAGCGGCGTGAAGGCGTTGCGCCGGTGCGGACGGTTGATCGTGATCTTCGCGATCCCTTCGGCCTTCTGATATTTGATTTCTTTGTAGGGCTTTGCCTCCACCCACTTGATACTCGGCATAATTCATCTCCCAATGGACTTACGGCGCCACAGTAAAAAACCGCTTTAACGCCATAGTATAGCCACTGGGGTTTTCGAAGTGCACGTTATGGCCGCAGCCCGTCATGCACTGCACCGCCATGGCCGGACACACCTCGCTCATGTCCTCCGCGATCTGCCGGAATTTGTGGTCCAATTCCCCCACTAGGAGCACCGTCGGGGCTGTGTAGCCGCCAAGTCTTTCCCATAAACTGGGTTGCGCGCCCGCGCCCATCCCGCGCAACGACGCGGCCAGCCCCGCAGGATTGTTGCGCCGCCGCCGCAGGATCAATTGCTCCCGCCGTCCGGGATCCCGCATCAACGAGGCAAACAACGGCTGGTTGTACCATTCCATCACAAAATCCGAAAACAACTCCGGCGAGAGGCTTTCCAGGCTGTTAGCAAGCGCGCGATCATGCTGTTCGCGCTGTTGGCGTTCTTCCTCGTTCCGAATGCCTGGCGACGCGGACTCCAGCACCACCCGCGTGAATCGATCGGGATGATGAATGGCCAGATAGAGCGCAAGACGCCCGCCCATGGAATATCCCACGATCCCGCAAGTCCGCACATTCAGTGCATCGAGACGGCACAATAATGTGGCGGCGGCATAGTCCATGGTAAACGGCGTTCCGGTGTGTGGACGATTCCGGCCATGCCCTGGCAAATCCGGACAAATGCACCGGTATCCCTCGCTCAGTTCATCCACGATCTCCATCCAGTCCGCGCCCTCGCCCATAAATCCGTGCAAAAAAAGCAGTACTGGGGCATCCGCCCGCCCCCGGATGATTTCCTGTCCCTCTGCTGATGGTATCATGTGTGTTCTCCCGCGTGGGAATGTTCAACACCAGTATACTGTTTATAAAGAGTATGAAGGAAGTGCGTTGCAACAGGAGATGTTCTCATGGCCATGATTGAATTAACATCCCTCCAGGATGCCGAGGCGGCACTGGAAGCCAGCGCGGCCCAGCCCCTATTCATTCTCAAGCACAGCACGCGGTGTCCCATTTCCGCCGGGGCCTATTACCGCGTCCTCCATTACCTCGAGGCCGCCGGAGCCGCCGCGCCGCCCACATACCTTGTCAAGGTTATCGAATCCCGGCCCGTATCCAACGATATCGCCGCGCGCCTTAATGTCAAACATCAATCCCCGCAACTGATCCTTGTGAAAAACAAGACCGCCGTCTGGCACGCCTCACACAACGATATTGACGCGCAGGCCATCAAAACCGCCCTGGAAAAATAACGGATACCGGTTTTCCGGGAATATGGGTTCTGTTTGTCCTGCCGTTCCAGATTTTTCGTTGCGCTGATATCGAGTAGGAGGGGGAGGTAATCCTCCCCCGACCTCTCACACCACCGTACGTAC
>CAYXPO010000395.1:1014-5081 GCA_964466925.1 uncultured Nitrospirales bacterium | reverse complement strand
ATTTGCGATGGGTGCGCCGGACGGGGAAGTGGACCGCACGGCCAATGAACAGCCCCAGCATACGGTGACACTGAGCAAGGGATTCTGGCTCGCGAAATATGAGACGACACAGGCGCAATGGCAGGCCGTTATGGGGGTGAATCCCGCCTATTTCAAGGGCGATTCACGCCCGGTGGAATGTGTGTCGTGGAACCGGGTACAGGAATATATTGCGGCGTTGAACGGATTGAATCCGGGAATGGACTTCCGGCTGCCCACGGAAGCGGAATGGGAGTATGCCTGCCGCGCGGGAACGGCAACCCGTTTTTATTGGGGGGATGACCTCGACGGAAGTTTGGTGGAACAGCATGCCTGGACGGACCTCGACAGTTGGGGCCGGACGCATGGGGTGGGGTTAAAAACGCCCAATCCATGGGGGTTGCATGACATGAGCGGGAATGTGTCGGAATGGACGCAAGACTGGTTCGGCGCCTACAGCGGCGGCCCGGTGAATGATCCCGCGGGGCCTGTGGAGGGGACGACCCGCGCGGTGCGCGGCGGCTGCTGGGGCGTGCATTATCCCAGTTGCCGGAGCGCAAGCCGGGTGGGGTACGCGAAACCGGATTTTGGGTTTAATTATTTGGGATTCCGCCTTGCCCGGTGATACGGGGCGCGTTCTGTAGTTTTTATGTCATGCGTACGGTGACGATTTTCTTGGGCGCAACATCAATATGAAGCGTGTTTTGCGTTATGGGAATTTCCGCTTCGGGCAGTTCTTCCAGGGTAACACGTTGGGCGGAGGCGAAAGGCGCCGCCAAGGTAATCGTTCCCTTTACGGGTTCCGCCGTGGGATTGAAAACCCGGAGAATATAACCATTGCCGTCATCGGCGCGTTTGAGGGCGCTGAGGATCAGATTCTCGGGGGCGATGCCGAGGAAACCATGGCGCTTGGGCAAATCGCCGCCATGGGCGCCGCTCTGCGCGGGAATCATCGGCACCGTAAGCCGGTCCGCTTCCGCGAATACGCCGCCTTCGGCATAGCCCCCCGCATGAGGATAAATCAGGAAGCTGAATGCGTGTTCACCGGGACATTGCGCCAGTTTCATGGCGGCATGCGTCTCCCACCGGCAGCTTACGGTCGCCAAGTTGATTTCATAGGCGCGCATCAGCGTGACGGCAA
Organism: uncultured Nitrospirales bacterium; assembly: GCA_964466925.1. Classification (GTDB taxonomy): domain Bacteria; phylum Hydrogenedentota; class Hydrogenedentia; order Hydrogenedentales; family CAILVY01; genus CAILVY01. The sequence goes on along the minus strand of CAYXPO010000395.1, from coordinate 3,922 downwards.
TCGCGCGGTCCGCGTCCTGGGTTACCTCATATTCCCGCAGGCCATCGTTAATAATCGCCAAGCCCGCGCCCTCGCCGCTCACGTCCACAAAGCGCTGCATGGGGAAGGTGACGCCCTGTGCGCCTTCCCATGGGCTTCCTTCACCAAAGACGGTTTCGCGTTCCACGGCGTCGAAGGCGCTTTCCGCGTGGCAGACCGTGCCCGGACGCCGCGTGGGGAACAGCACCCGCAGGCGGTGGTCTTCCGCCGTGTTGTTGAAGCGGACAACAACGTGGACACTCTTTTCGCCGCGGCACAAGGTGACAAGGGATGCAATGTGAAGTTCACGCACTTCGGAAGAACGTTTCGCGGAATTTCCGACACCGTCCAGCCGCTGCCAGGGATCGCCGCCGTTTTCATCGAGCCGCGCGGGCACCTGCATGCGGCATTCCACGCGGAAACGCGCCAGCAACGGTCCGTCTTCCTCCAGGGCGATGCTGACGGGAAATCCCCGGCTGTCAATGACTTGATCAAAGGAGGGGTTATGGTGCATCCAGGCATGGCCGGCTTCGCCATTATCAAGGAAATACAGCAGATCGGAGTAGACAATGCCGGTTTTTTTATGGGTAACCCGCAATGTCCCGTCCGGTTGAATGGCCACGCGCAGAAATTCATTTTCGAGGGTATTCGCCGCAGAGACGAGGCTGCCGCGCTGGAACATCTTGCCGCGGTCCACCTTGTATGACGCATATCCCAACCCAGGGATATTTTTCGCCTCAAAATGCACATGGAAGCGCTGCGCCTTCATCATCGAAGCGGCATCGCCCAAATGTTTTTGCACCGCCCACACCGGTTTCCGGTCCGCACCCTGCACCGTCACGTTTTCGCCGTTGGCCATGTCGCTGAGTTCAAACTCACCCCGGGGGCCGGCATAGGGCAGGTCCACCGCCGCCGATACCACGCCCGACCGCGCATAAGGCGCGGGATTGAACACCGTAAGCAGCACGGCGTCCGGTTCGCAATCGCTGTTGTCTATCCGCAACTGGAGCGCACCCAGGGAGTCTTTCAACACGCCGTTCGAGATGTTGATTACCTGCCGCAGGCGGTAATGCATGTCTTCCTCGATGGCGTCCACGCCGCTGCCCGAAATGCTGTCGTGCGCATGGCACTTCAAGAGCGTTTTCCAGGCAAGGTCAAGGCAGGCCTGCGGATATTCGCCGCCCAGCCATGCCGCCGCCGTTGCGAACGGCTCCGTTTGGCGCTGCAACAGGAATTCCGCGCGGCTGTTCCGTTGTTTCATGCGGGTGCGGCTGGACAATACGTCGCTGTAAAGATGCAAAATCACCGGCATGAGCTTTGGCGTGCGGCGCTCCCCTTTCAGCACCGTCAATTTGTCCCATTTCACCTCCGCCTTGATCGCCGCCAGCAGGTCTTCATAGCTGCCGTGTTTGATCTCGTCGCCGGGCAGGACCTGCCGCGCCTCCTCGATCATGCGCAGCTCCGCACGGTCGGCGATGCTGCTGTCGTGCCCCATCATGAAGGCCAGATGGCGCGTGGTGGAGACATTGATCTCACTTTCCCGGAGCGCCCGCACCCGTTCCCGCAACAATTCCTGATTGAATCCCATTTTCGGGTCCAGAATCCGGTGGTGGTCCATTTCATATTCGGAACCGCAGAGATGGAACTGCATGCCCGGTTCGTTCCAAGCATATTCACGGTCGTGGATGTTCTTCCCATACCGCACGGGCCGGTACACATTGTGATAGAAGTTGTACCGCGCGCCGCTGCTCATCTGGCTGCCGAGCACCTGCGTACCGTCCGCGCCTTCAAAGACAAATTCATTCTTCACTTCGTCGTGGCTGACCCCGTGATAAAAAAGCATCGTGTCAATGCCGAAACCCTTGTAGATTTGCGGCATCTGCGAGTTCTGGCCGTAGGAGAACGGCGTGTGCCCCACTTTCATCACGTGGCCGAATTCCCGCGCCACGCGATGCCCGTATAACAGATTGCGCACGAGCGATTCGCCATTGACTTCAAAGCATTCCGGGCAGGTGTACCACGGCCCGATGAGCAGGCGCTTGTTCGCGACATGCATGAGTATGCTCGGCCGCATTTCCGGGCGCACTTCCAGGTAATCCTCGACCGGTACCGCCTGTGAATCCATCAGATAGGACCGGTACCCCGGCTCGGTGTCCATGATATCGATCAAGGCGTCCATCATTTCCACGAGCAGCATGCGGGTTTCCTGGAAATTGTAGAGCCATTCACGGTCCCAGTGGGTATTGGAAATGACATGAATCACATACGGTTTTCCGGGCATAGGGTAATTCCTTTGTGTTGGTCATGCGTGTATTGTTTCCAGCCACCGGTCAATTGTCAAGAAACCCGGCTCGCGGTCACAAAGGCCATAAACGGCATAAAGGGCCAAAACGAGGTGAATGGAGGGTGGTGAAAAGGGAGGCATTCAAGATCAACCTGACTTGGAAGCAAAAGGGGACGCGGAAAACGCGCAAAGTACAACTCTAGAACGAAAGGACAGCCAAGTTAAAAAAACGTTTTCCGGGCCTTGAACTGGTCAAGCAGAACCGCCGCCAATATGACAACCCCCAGTGTGACCTGCTGGCCGAAGGTTTCGACGCCTATCCACGTCATACCACTGTTCAATGCGGATACCGTCAGTAATCCCACAAAAGTCCCGCCGATGCTCCCGCGTCCGCCGCTGAGACTGGTGCCGCCCACCACGACCGCCGCAATTACCGCCAATTCATCACCCACACCCACCTTCGGGCTGCCCGCGCCCAGCCGCGACGACAGGATCAGGCCCGCCACCGCCGTGAGCACGCCGCACAACACATATACCAACCATTTTACACGCATCACCTTTACGCCGCTCAGCCGTGCGGATTCCTCATTACCGCCGATGGCGCGC
>CAYXPO010000395.1:0-1004 GCA_964466925.1 uncultured Nitrospirales bacterium | reverse complement strand
CTTACGGGCACGAATCCGCCCAAGGGATACCGGCCCAGCCAATTGTAGGCCTCCGGAAGCGGGGAAATGGGCTTTCCGTCCGTGGCGAGATTTCCCAATCCCCGCAATGAACTCATCAGTGCCAGCGTGGCGATAAACGGTGGAATGTTTATCTGTGTGATAAGCAGCCCCGCCACACTTCCAGCCGCCATGCCCAGTCCAACCGCCGCCACCCATCCAATGATTATCCATGCCCAGACGTGCTCTCCCCCGCTCCAGTTCACCAACATCGCACACAACACCCCCGCGCAGGCCATCAATGAACCCACCGACAAATCTATGCCCCCGGTAATAATGACAAAGGTCATGCCCACCGCCATGACCCCAAACGAGGCGGATTGATTCAACACCAGGATAAGCGTATTGACGGAGGCAAAGCCGATTTTATCCTGCTGACGGCCAATCATATCGAAGACAACTATTTCCGCAACCAGCACAAGTACCAAGGGCCCAAACGTAAGAAACATTCGCTTTATACGGGCGGCTTGCGTGGAATAGGACGAAGTACGCATACCGGCATCAGGCCGCTTGGGTGGCGCTCATGCCGGTGGCCAGCCGCATGATGCGCTCCTGGGTGGCCTCCGCGCGCGTCAGTTCGCCCGCGAGCCGCCCTTCATGCATCACGAGCACGCGGTCGCACATGCCCAGCACCTCGGGCAGTTCGCTCGAAATCATCAAAATGGCCACGCCCTGTTTCAGCAGGGCGTTCATCAGCTTGAAGATTTCCGCTTTCGCGCCCACGTCAATGCCGCGGGTGGGTTCATCGAAAATCAACACCCGCGACTTCGTGAAAAGCCATTTGGCCAATACGACCTTCTGTTGATTGCCGCCGCTCAGGTTTTGCACCACCTGCTCGATGGAGGGGGTTTTGATCTGGAGTTCGCGCACATACTGGTCCGCGACACTGCGTTCCCGCCTGCGGTTGATGAACACGCGTTTCACCAGCGCTTTCAGGTTGGCCAGGG
>CAYXPO010000394.1:0-5087 GCA_964466925.1 uncultured Nitrospirales bacterium | reverse complement strand
GCCGCCGTGGGCATTCCCGCCACCCTCGTTTTCTATGCCATGTTGTTCGCCACGGGCGCCACCATCGCCGTGAGCCTGCGCAGCATTGGCGGGCTGCTGATTTACAGCCTGGTCATCAATCCGGCCGCTTCGGCCCTCCAATTGACCTACCGCTTCAATCGAATGCTGCTGTTGTCCGCCGTTTTTGGCGTGGGCGCATGTTGGATTGGCCTGGCGGCCTCCTACTGCTGGGACCTTCCCGCGGGCGCCGCCATTGTCCTTAGCTCGTCCGTGCTCTTCGCGGTGTGCACCCTCCTTTCACCCAAGCGGAGGAAATTGAAGTGACCGCTTCCGATTTTATGGACATGACGCGCAAGATTCAGCAGTTTTTTGACGGACTGGCCGCGAACTGGAACCAGTCTGTCTGCCCGCAGCATGTGGAACGGCTGAGCACCCTGATCCAGCGGCTGCAAATCCCGGCGCAGGCGCGCATTCTTGATGTGGGCAGCGGCACCGGAGTGTTATTGCCCCTGCTGGCCCCCGCCCCGGCGAATGAACGCATGGTGGCGGCCATTGATCTGGCCTTTAACATGATGCGCGAAGCGCGCCATCGTCCGGACTGCGCGCATCAGCGGGTGCTATGCCTGCAAACCGACGTGCTCGCCCTTCCCTTTGGCGCGGAAACCTTCGATTGGGTGATTTGCAACAGCGTGTTTCCCCACTTTCTGGATCAGGAAGCCTGCGTCACCCAGCTTGCCCGCGTGTTGCGATCCGGCGGCGCGTTTGTGGTGTGCCACACCCAAAGCCGCGAAGCCATCAACGAATTTCACCGTTCCAAAGGCGGCCTCATCGGCGGTCATGAACTGCCGGAAATGAAGGACATGGAATTGATGCTGCAACGCGCGGGATTCCAGGTTGAGGTACATGAAAACACATCCTGTCATTACTTGCTGCGGGCGCGAAAAGAATCCTGATGCGCCTGCCTCCGGCAACACGATGGCCCCCTGTGTTTTGTTTGATTGCAGCTTCCCTTCCGGCATTCCGTTCTTGCGGCCCTTAAGGTCTTTTATGTCATTTGCGTCGCTTATGTCCGTGGCGGTGTCGCGTCACGCTTCCGCATAAAGGGTTTTCCAGGCACCTCCACCCCGCCAGCACTGTAACAACCCAAAACCGCCTTACTCCATCCGGATCACCCGGAACCCCAGCGTGTGGTCATGGTAATCGGGGTGATTGTTGATTTTCATGGCGGACCGGCAAAACGTGGCGCCCGTTTCCCAACTTCCACCCCGCGCTATCCGGTCTGTTCCCGTGGCCGGACCCGCCGGATCTGTCTCCGGCCCCGTGCCGTTCCCGTGCCAATAATCCTGGCACCATTCCCAGACGTTGCCGCTCATGTCATAGAACCCCCACCGGTTGGGCAGCATCAGGCCCGCGACATGCGCGTACCGTCCGCCCCCAAACGCCGCATTGGCTTCAAACCATGCATATCGTCCATATCCGATGAGCATGTACAAGGGGTCCTCGCCCCAGTAATACCGCGTCTCCGTTCCCGCCCGGCAGGCATATTCCCATTGCGCCGACGTGGGCAGGCGGAAGTCCATGTCCGTATACTCGCTTAGCGCCTCGGCAAACTCCCGCGCATCCTCCCATGACACACATACCGCCGGGCTGTCATCGTCCTCGATCACCCCGTTGGGCCAGTCCGCCCAAGGGCGGCTTCCCATCACCGCCCGCCATTGCCGCTTGGTAATCTCATACATGCCCATGGAAAACCCCTTTGTCAATGTCACCGTGTGCCGGGTTTCATTTCCATACCGCCCCTGTTCCGAATTCGGGCTTCCCATCTGAAATGTTCCCGCCGGACAGGCAATCAGGTCCAACGGCGTGTTTTCCGGAAGCATGATCCGTTCGATGGGGTTCCCCAAGGAGCATGCGGTCAACACGGGCGCGGAGCTGTTCTTATTGTATACATGGGGATCCGTCTCCGCGCGGTTGGCGCAAAATTCGCATTCGGACACAACGGGAGAGGCGTTGGTGTTGCTTATTCCGCCGCCCGCGCCCGCCGTATTCCCGGAAAACAGGCAACGTGTCACCACCGGCGAGGAAGAGGCGTTGTACATTCCTCCACCTTCTTCCGTTGCAGTATTACGGATAAACTTACAGTGTGTCACCAATGGAGACGCCGCCCCATTGTACATTCCCCCTCCGTTCCCGCCGGAAAACCCGTTCTGAACGAAAAAACCGTCCAGTACCGTATTATCCGCCCCCTGAACACACCGGCGCACGCCTTCGCCGTCAATCATGGCGGGATGAATTTCCACATCCCGGTTGTAACGGGTGTTCTCCGTTCCCGCAAAGCCGCCATACAAATTCACCCCCGGTTTCATCGTCACCACGGGGTCGGTCATCGCGGTATAGGTTCCCTCCGCCACCCAGATTTCCGCCCCGGATTTTTCCACCACCGCGTCCACCGCTTCCTGAATGCTTCCGAAGGCCGAATCCCACGAAGTGCCGTCGCCGGTGCTTCCCGCTTTCACAAACACCACCCGTGCAAGGACAATCCCATCGTCCCAGGTTTCCGTATGGCTGCCCACGGCGGTGGTGACCGTGAGCGAAACGGTGTAGGTTCCGGGTCCGGCGTAGACATGCACGGGATTCTGCTCCATGCTCGAAGAACCGTCGCCAAAATCCCATGCCCATGCCGTAATGGCGGCGCTTCCCGGCACGGACGTGTCCGTGAAGGTTACCGTCAACCGCTCAATCGCCAGCGTGAAGGAGGCCGTGGGGGGCACGGGGTTTTCCGGGGGACACCCCATAACGAAGGTCATCAGGCATGCAAGTATTCCCAAAACATAAGCGGCCGATTTCATAATGTCTCCTCTCACGTATTGTTGCCCAGCGGTTCCGGTATGTTCTATTTTTTCCTTCTCTTCTCCATTTGTCAAACATCGAATTTGGCGGCGGCCCCCGGTTTTCCGCTATAGTAGCGCCTCGTGACAGTCAGTTTGCACGGACCCATTAAAAAAGGAGCCTACCATGGAGTTTGTATTTCAGCGCAGTTATCGCGGACCCCTCAAAGCGGTGTTGTTGGATTGGGCGGGCACCACGCTCGACTACGGCTGCATGGCCCCCGCCGTCGTATTTATCGAAGTCTACAAGCGCAAGGGGGTGGACATCACCATGGACCAGGCCCGCGAACCCATGGGCGCCCATAAACGGGTTCACATCCAAAAAATCTCCCAGATTGACGCCGTGCGCAACCGCTGGAAGGAAGTCCACGGGCAATATCCAACCGAAGCGGACATTGACGAGATGTTCAAGCTTTTCATTCCCCTGCAATTGGACTGCCTCGCCACCTATGCCGACCTGATCCCCGGCACGCTCGAAGCCATCAAGGATTTCCGGGCGCGCGGACTGAAGATCGGTTCCACCACCGGCTACACCGGCGAAATGATGGAACTGTTGATGCGCGAAGCCGCCGCACGCGGGTATGAACCCGATTCCACTGTGTGCGCCACTGATGTTCCCGCCGGCCGCCCCGAACCTTGGATGTGCCTCGTGAACGCCATGCGCCTTGGCCTCTATCCCATGGAGTCCATTGTAAAAATTGGTGACACGCTTCCCGATATTTATGAAGGGCTCAACGCCGGGATGTGGACCATCGGCCTCGCCATCACCGGCAACGAAATAGGCGTACCGGAAGCCGAACTGAAGGCCATGGATCCCGAACTGCTTGCGCGCAAGCGCGCCCGCGCCTATACGCGCATGGCCCAGGCTGGCGCCCATTATGTCGTGGACGGCATATGGGACGTTCTCCCGATTCTCGATGACATCAACCAGCGCCTTGCGCGCGGTGAACGTCCCTGAGTGGCCCATGAAATCCCCGCGATTGAAAACGGTGATGGCGATTATCGCCATCACTGCGGTGGTTCTGTTGAGCCTCTGGATGGCGCTGGGCTATGCCGTGGTATATGTCGCCATGCGCCCGGCCCACAGCGATGTCCCCGCCGAAATCACGCTCGGCGGGGTGCGGGCGGAAAATATCACGCTTGCCACGGAAGACGGCGTGAATCTCTCCGCGTGGTGGTTTGGAAAAAATTCGGACCGCGCCGTGATCTTGCTTTCCGGCATCTCCGCGGACCGGCGGCAGTGCAAATCCAAGGCGGAACTGTTCCTGGAACAGGGGTTTGATGCGCTCCTGCCCGACCTGCGCGGGACGGGGCGAAGCGATCCCGCGCTCGTGACCCTTGGCTGGAATGAAACCCGCGACCTTAAAGCCTGCTTCGAGCATCTGCGGCGGCGCGGCTACAAGCACATTGGCGCCTACGGCCTGTCCTTGGGCGCGGCCACCATCGCCTATTCCCTCAAGGAGAACCCGGATTTCGCCTTCGTTGTTCTCGAATCCTGCTACGACACCATGACCTCCGCCCTGAACAACCGGTTGGCCATCATCCGGGTGCCCCGTGCCGTGGCGTGGCCCGTGCGCTTCTGGGGCGAACGCCGGCTCGGGGTCTCCATTGAAGCATTGCAGCCCGTGGATTTCATGCCCTATTGCAAAGCGCCCGCATTGATTATTTCCGGCGATGCGGAGCGTGTCTTGACCGAGGCGGAAACCCGCAGCCTGTATGAACGCTGCGGGTCCGCCCTGAAGCGCGTGCACATTTTCAAAAACGGCACCCACAGCCATCTGTACAAGGAATCCCCGCAGGAATACCGGCAGACCCTGAACGCCTTTCTACAGGAAGTTGCGGTGCCGTGGAATTAGAAACCGCTGCACAACGGAAGGAGTGTGACTTGGGCGCTCCCTGAACCGCCGCGAGTTCATCCCGTAATCGCCGTCGTGGTCACCGCCGTCTGTGTGGTTCCAGCGATGGCGTCCGCGCAACATCCCCTCAAGGCCGCCTGCATCCGCCATCCCCTGGGCAAGACCGGCGTTATGCCCATTCTGTTTGGTAGGGGTGTCGGCACCCGCGCGGGAAACGGTTCCCCGGAGAATAGCGTCCACCGGGAATCTATTCTTTTATGTTCCATCCTGTCACGCGCGCACACGCCTCTTTCCCGCCCAGATCATTGATGGCGTAAGTCACCTTCACCACCCGTTCTTCGCC
>CAYXPO010000393.1:0-5118 GCA_964466925.1 uncultured Nitrospirales bacterium | reverse complement strand
GTTTGACGGGTCGCTCCCGGAACCAAAGAAAAATATGGACTTCTACCGCGACATCGCCGTGCTGGCGTATCCCGCGCCGGTGCATGATCACGTGCGGTTGGAGGGTTGGGAAGGCAAAGCGGGATTTGCCCGGGTGGATGACCCGCCGCGCGATGCGCGCCCGGACATCGCCAAAGAGGACACAATTCCGCTGGATAAAATCCTCGATCTGACGGAACACCTGGGCACGGACGGGCATATTGCGTGGGAGGTTCCGGAAGGGCGGTGGACCCTGTTGCGCATGGGCTACACGCCGACGGGGAAAACGAACCATCCCGCCCCCAAGGCGGGGCTGGGACTGGAATGTGACAAGATGAGCCGCGAGGCGGCGGAACTGCATTGGCTCCACGCGGTGCAGCCGGTGCTGGACGACATTGGGCCTTTGGCCGGCAAATCCCTGAAGCACATTCTGATTGACAGCTATGAAGTGGGGGCGGAGAACTGGAGTCCGCGGTTCCGGGAGGATTTTTTCAATCTGCGCGGATATGACCCCCTCCTGTGTTTGCCCGCGATGACGGGACGCATCATAGACAGCGTTGAAGAGACCGAGCGGTTCCTCTGGGATGTGCGCCGCACCATTGCCGATTTGTTCTCGGAGAATTATTTCGGGGCCTTCAAGGAACTCTGTGAAAAGCATCATCTGGAGCTTTCCATCGAGCCTTACGGCAATGGCGGTTTCGATGATCTGGAAAGCGGCGGCCAGGCGGACATCCCGATGACGGAATTCTGGGTGGGCGGCGGCCGGGACGGCGGGGGCGGCAAGCTGGCATCGTCAATCGCGCACGCCAACGGCCTGACCTATGTGGGCGCGGAATCCTTCACCGCCACGCCGGAACAGGGCAAGTGGATGAATGATCCGTTTTCCCTCAAGGCGCTGGGCGATTTCATGTATTGCAGCGGGGTCAACCGGTTTATCTTCCACCGCTACGCCATGCAGCCGTGGCTGGACCGCGTGCCGGGGATGACGATGGGCCCCTGGGGCATGCATTTTGAACGGACGAATACGTGGTGGGAACAGGGTGCGGCATGGCTGCGGTATCTGGCGCGCTGCCAATACCTGCTGCAAACCGGCCAGTTCGTGGCGGATGTGTGTTATTTCGCGGGCGAAGGCGCCCCGCATTCGTTGGCGGGCCGGGAGGCGCTCCAGCCGCAGTTGCCGTATGGATATGATTATGACGGGGTGGACATGGATGTGCTCTCGGACATGAGCGTGGACGAGGGAAAAGTGATCACGGATAAAGGCGGCATGAAATACGCGCTGCTGGTGGTGCCGCCGAAACAAGCCATGACCCAGGACTTGGCGGTCAAGCTGGCGGAATTGGTGGACGCGGGCGCAACGGTGGTGGCGGCGAAACCGGTGAAGACCCCGGGGTTGCACGGCTATCCCGAATGTGACGTGGAGTTGGGGAAGGTGGCCGACCCCTTGTGGGGCGATTGCGACGGGAAAAATGTCACGGAAAATGCGTATGGCAAGGGAAAGGTGGTCTGGGGCAAACCCATTGAAGAGCTGCTGGCATTGCAGGGGCTGACACCGGATTTTGAAGTGGATGCCCCCGCGAAGACCTCGGTGATCGCGTACATTCATCGAAAAACCGAAGACACAGATCTCTATTTCGTGGCCAATTGGAAATCGCGGTCCACCGCGGTGGACTGCACCTTCCGCATCAGCGGGAAACAACCCGAATTGTGGCATCCGGAAACAGGCGAAATCGAGAAGGCGCCGGTATTTACGGAATCCGAAGGCCGCATTACCGTGCCGTTGCTGCTGCCGCCGAGTGGTTCCGTGTTTGTGGTGTTTCGCACGCCGGTGGCGGGCGAACATCTGATCTGGGCGGGCAAAGACAACCAATCGTTGTTGAATCCCAAACCCAAGGCCGTGGCCAAACTGGAAATCACGAAAGCGGTGTACGGGGTGCTCGGCGACACGATTCCCAATACCGTGAATGTCACGGAAACACTGGCGGAACGCGTCCGGGACGGCAAGCTGGAAGCCCGTGCGGATAATGCGCTGGCGGGGGATCCCGCGCCCAATGAAATCAAGAAGCTGCGCGTGGACTATGTGATCAACGGCCAGGCGAAGACCGCCATGGTGTCGGAGAACCAGACACTTGCGCTGCCGGAATCCCCACAACCGGCGAATACCCCGGTCCACTTGGAAATCAAGCGCGCGATCTATGGCGACTTGCCCCCCAAATTGCCGGAGTCCACGAAAGACTTGCGGGTGGACGTGACGGACAAGCTCGCGGCAATGGTGTTGGATGGAACACTCTCCGCCGTGGCGAACAATGCGATCGCGGGCGATCCCGCCAACATGATCCCGAAACAGCTCCGGGTGGACTATGCGCTCGACGGCGTGCCCGGCACCCTCACCGTGAATGAGAATGCGCCGGTGGAAATCCCGGAGGTTGCCAACCCGGTTGCATCCCCGGCGGAATTGCGCATTGCGGAAAAAGACCTCCTGACCCTCCGTGCATGGGAACGCGGAACCTACTCGCTGAAAACTTCCGCCGATAAACTTCTGACGGTGGAAATTGCCGATGTGCCCGAGCCGCTGCCCGTGGAAGGGCCGTGGAAAGTGCATTTTCCCCCCAACTGGGGCGCGCCGGAATCCGTTGTGTTTGAACAACTGACTTCATGGAGTGAAAATGCCGATGAGGGCATCAAATATTTCTCCGGCACCGCCACCTACCGCAAGGAGATTGACGCGCCGGCGAATTTTTTTGGAAAGGACCGTGCGGTGTATCTTGATTTGGGCCGTGTGAAGAACTTGGCGCAGGTGCGCGTCAATGGGACGGACCTTGGCGTTCTGTGGAAACCGCCATTTCTCGTGGATATCACCAAGAATCTGGTGGCGGGGAAAAACCGGATCGAGATCAGCGTGACAAACCTCTGGCCCAACCGGATCATCGGCGATGAACAACAACCGGATGATTGTGAGTGGAATTCGGACGGCAGTTTGAAGGCGTGGCCCGCGTGGCTGCTGGAAGGCCACCCCCGCCCCAGCGCCGGACGCCACGCCTTCACCACGTGGAAACACTATCACAAGGATTCCCCATTATTGGAATCCGGCCTGTTGGGGCCCGTGCAATTGAAATCCGTGATCATCAAGGAAGTGAAGTTTTAGACCGGGGTTTTTCCGTGTTTTCTCTCACCTTGTCGTTGCAAAGGGATGTGATACAGGGTTTGGCGGTGTGGAGGCGGGATTGCTTCGGCGGATTGACCGTGCCACGCAGCAATGAAAGGATTTGTGTCCAACACGCATTCTTCTCCTCTGTGGCACGGGCAAGACTGTCCTTGGCCGTGGGGGCTATCACGAATCGCCGCCGAAGGCGGTGTGGGACGCGACAATAAGAAGCGGGAGTGGTTGGCTCCGGTGCACGATTGTCTACAAGATCGGTTCATTTCTTCGCAATAGCGGCGCGAGCGGACAGTCATCACACTGGGGTTGTTTGCGGCAGAAATCCTTGCCTGTCCAAACAATCAGCCCGTGATATTCTTTGTACAGATGCAAATCGGCGGCCAGGTTTTCCTCGAAGAAGGCGCGCAAGTCTTCATAACCGATGTCCGGCGGCACGAGGCCGTGGCGGCTGAAAATCCGGCGCGTGTATGCGTCCACCACAAAAACCACCTTGCCGCAGGCATACAACAGAATGTCATCCGCCGTTTCCGGGCCAATACCCTTAAGTTGGAGCAACTCCTCGCGGAGTTCATCAAGAGGCCGTTTTGCCATCCGTGTAATGCTGCCGCCGTAGTGATCGAGAAGATGTTCGCAAAACAGGCGCACCCGCTGGGCCTTCTGCCGGAAATAGCCCGACGGGCGCAACGCGGTTTCCAATTCGGCGAGTGGACACGCCAGGATACGCCGGGGCGACAACAACATTTCCCGCTTCAAGTTTACAATCGCCTTTTCGACATTGGTCCAGGCGGTGTTTTGCGTGAGAATGGCGCCGATGGCAATCTCGAAGGGGGAATCGCCCGGCCACCAGTGGGTGGGGCCGTAGTGCGCCGTCATGCGCTTGAAAAACGGCATCAAGGGTTTTTTCATGGCTGGCGCCGCACCGTCACCGCCGCGTGCAATCCCACGCCGAGGGTTTCCGCGAGACTGCCCAAGTTAATGGCGCACTCCACCATGCCCGAACTCTGAAGGCACACCAGTTTCTCCCCCTTGGGCACATCGCCATACGTGGACACTAGCGGTGCGGTGAATTGCTTGTCGCCCATGGAAACCAACAGCTTGTCGCCTTTCTTAATCCCCAGAGCGTCCAGGTCTTTAGCAGTGATGTTTGTTACAAGATTGCCATATCCATCCGCGCGGATGATACTGCCTTGAGCGGATTCATTTTCCACCCGGCTCCGCGCGGCATCGAGTTTGGTCAGTTCCTGCACTTCCGGTCCAACCACATCCAAGGGTGTTCCGTTCGCCACCGCGGCCGCCACGGGGCCAAAGATATCCCGTCCGTGAAACGTGCTGGACGTGACCCCGCTCCGCCACAACGCCTTATTGACGGTCTCGCGAATCTGTTTCACGCCGTCGCGTTCCGCCACCAGACTCATCAGGCCGTTGTCAGGCCCCACGAAATACTGTCCGGCCGCCGTCTCCAGCACGATGCCCTTGCGCGGCGTCCCCACCCCCGGATCCACAATGCAACAGAAAACCGTGCCCTTGGGAAATTCCTTGCTCGATTCCAGCAGCATGTGCGCCCCCTCCACAATGTCAAACGGCGGAATCGAATGGCTGATGGAATCCACCTTCGCCTCCGGGAACTTCGTGTAAATCGCCCCCTTCAGCGCCCCCACATAAATCGAATCCGCCCCATAATCCGTGAGCAGCATGACCATGCCATTCGGGGCGGCCGCCGCGCCCAGGGCCGCTCCCATTATGGAACAAAATAGCACAAAATGTTTCATATATAGACTCCAATCATCGTCTTTCCGTCATTCCCGCGAAAGTTTATCTGTCATTCCCGCAAAAGTTTTCCTGTCATTCCCGCAAAAGTTTTCCTGTCATTCCCGCAAAAGTTTTCCTGTCATTCCCGCAAAAGTTTTCCTGTCATTCCCGCAAAAGTTTTCCTGTCATTC
>CAYXPO010000392.1:0-5141 GCA_964466925.1 uncultured Nitrospirales bacterium | reverse complement strand
TGGCCACCGTGTTTTTGTGCGGATGCCCAGCCTGTTTCCCAGTGTCCATGCGCTTTCCGCCAACCAGGGATCGGTTCTTTCAACGAATGCGGCACCGAACCAGGAAACAGGGAACGGCGCCGTCCGGGAAGCACCGGAGGATTCCGCGCAGAGCGTTCGGGAACAAGGGTTCTGAAAACAGCGAATTTTCGCGGAAAAACGGTGAACACCGGCGGGAATCATCGGGGCGCACATGCCGGTGGTTTTTACGGCATCCCGAGAAGTCATTAACGTTACCAGAAGAATCATTATCATTAAAAAAAGGCCTTTTTGGGGCAATTTTCCGGTGTAATTACCTATTAAAGGCATAAAAAGCCGTAAAAAACAGGGTCTGTCGTCCATACTTTGTAATAAAGATTACAAAATATTTCAAGCCCATTTTTCGGAAAAATCAACGAGGATCGCCTGTTAACGAAACCATAGTGTGTTGGCAATAGTATAAATAACTGTTATAAAATGAGTTAGGGGCGTGAACGAACAGTGGGGCGAGGATCGGAAGGCTATTGTGTTGTCCGGGGTTATAAAGTATACTTATGTACGAAGCCGATGCGAAGGATGGCCACTGTGGGGAACACAGAGTCATCAGTGGTAAAGTAAACTGAGGAAGTTCGTATCGAAGTTTCCGAACAACGCGTAAGATGCCTGGCAAGGCATGCATATAATTGAACTTGATTGACAGGATGATTTGGGAAGGCGGACTGCCGCCCGAAACAGTGTCAAGAACGGATATTTCATATGCCCGCTACTGGGGTCTGGGTCTTATACATCCAGGACCGGAGCAGGCGAAAAAAAGAGTTGAATCCAGAAGCGGAGAGGTATATAATTACCGTATGGCAAGTATTCCGCCGAGCAGGGAAGACGCTTGATAAAGCGGGTCCTTTATCTTCGCGGGTGGTGAAGAAAAAGGGTTGAAATCGGCTCGCGGATATGCTATACTACATTCAAGCTTTTTGGAAAAGGGTTTCCCCTAAGAAGAGGATGCCTAATCCTCTGCGAAGCTCTAACGCCCGTTAGAGCAACGCACCTCACCGGAGATGCCGGTCGCCCCCTACCGGCATCTCCCCCCTTCTTTATCTCACCGGAGATGCCGGTCGCCCCCTACCGGCATCTCACTCTTTTTTTTTTAGGCTGTCAGCGGTCAGCTATCAGCGGTCAAGCAAAACATGCAAGAAGTTCGGAAAAGGCGTTTTGGGGTTGGGGCAGAAAAAAGAGGGGAGGTTCGTGGGGATTTTTCACCAGGCCCGTATTCACGTGGATTCATCGCTGCCGGGAATTTGGCGAATGCGGTTCCAATCCTCCGGAGTGAAGTGCGCGGACCGGTATTTGTAGAAGCAGGCGATCAGCAATGTCCAAAAGGCATAGACGCTGAAAATGACGGGCGCTTTGATCATGAGCATGGCGATAAAAAAGGCGGAGATCAGGATGGTGATGATGGTGCAAAACAGGAGAATTGGGGCCGGGAATTGAATATACGATTGAGCCAGGCGCTCGGGATAGCGTTTGGGCAGTCGGAGCGCGGCCACACATAAAATGGCGGTCATGACGAGGATTCCAATGGCGGCGGAGAATCCATAGAGTTCCACGGGCCTGCCGGTGACTAACAAGAGGGCCACCAACACGAAGTAGGCCGACACGGCGTTTTGCGGTGCGCGGGTTTTGGGACAGACCACGCTGAGGCGCGCCGGCATGAAGCCGTCACGGGCTTGGGCGAACCATTCGCGCGGCAGCGCCATGGCGGCGGCATTCAGTGCGGTGAGCGCGCCGGCCACCGCGCCGAGGCTTAAAAATTGAACCAGCGGCCAAGGAAGAAACCGCGCGGCGGATTCGCTCAAGGGGGCGTGCAGTTGCGCGTAGGTCTGGGGATCGGGTGGGAGGGTGCTCACAAAAACCGCGCTGGCGGTGATGTAGATGCCCGCGATGATGGCGCCGCCCATCAGCAGGGCGAGGGGGATGGTGCGGCGCGGGTCGCGGATTTCTTCGCCCATTTCGGCGACCACTTGAAATCCAAGGCAGGTGCTGAAGCACAACATGACCGCCATGGCGAAGCCTCCCCATCCGGCGGGCGGGGCGAGGCCAAGGGCCAGCCCGTTGGAAAAAACCCCCGCGGCGGCGTACATCACCAACACCAAAACGAATTGTGCGACCATGATGAGCTGGAGCCCCATGGCGAGGCGCAGCCCAAACCGGTAGATCGCGTAAAAAAGCAGCAGGATGCAAAACGCAATGCCATGCGGGGGAAGCGGCACGTTAAGATAGGCGCCCGCGAAGGAGGCCAGGGTCAGCGCGACTACGCAGGTGGAGGATGCGCCGCCGAGCACGATCCAGTTCGAGGTGAGCACGCCCCAAAAGGGCGACAGCAAGCGGCTGGCAAAAAGATATCCCGCACCGGCCCGGGGGATGGCGGCGGCGAGTTGCACCAGCGGCAGCACGCCGAGCACGGCAATAATGACCGCCAAGGTAAAGGAGAGCCAAATCGCATTGCCGGCCAGCGCCGCAATGTCACGCACCAACACAAAGATGCCCGCGCCCGCCGCGCCGCCCACCACCATTGCCACGCTTCCGGCCAGTCCGATAGTCCGCGCCAACTGCGGGGTATGCTGACTATGTTCCGTCATCGCATGCATACATCCTGTTTTTGGGGCATCTTATCAGATTGGGGCGGACCGGCGCATGCAAAATTCGGGGAGTTGCACCGGCGCGGTGGAATGGGCTATAAGTAAACTGAACGGTAGGTAGGGTTGCGCTGCCGCCGAGACGAAGCCGCAATGGATACTGGACAAGGAGAGGGAATCACATGTCGGAAGAATTGACCGCCAAATTTGAACAAGCCAGCAAAGATGTCACCCAGCTTTCGGAAGCGCCGGACAACATGCAGAAGCTGCGCCTGTATGCGTTGTACAAACAGGGTACGGTGGGCGATTGCACCGGTGCGCGTCCGGGCATGATGGATTTTGTGGGCCGCGCCAAATACGATGGCTGGAAGGCGCTGGAAGGCACTTCGATGGACGAAGCCAAACAGATGTACATTGACTTTGTCGAAGAGTTGAAGGCCGCGGACAAGAAATAGTCCACAAGCACGCCTTACATACTTCGGGGAAACCAGCGCGGGCCGGTTTCCCCGAAGTGATTTTGGTTCAGAGTGCCTTATTTCTTTTTGGCCGCTTTGCGCGGATTCTCAATGGCGGCTTGGGCGGCCGCGAAACGCGCGATGGGCACGCGGAACGGGCTGCAGCTCACGTAATTGAGGCCGACGCGGTGGCAGAACTTCACGGAGTTGGGTTCGCCGCCGTGTTCGCCGCAGATGCCGCATTTCAGTGTGGGGCGGGTGGAACGGCCCCGTTGAACGGCCATGTCGATCAGTTGGCCGATGCCTTCCTGGTCCAGGATTTGGAACGGGTCGGCGGGCAGGATGTCTTTCTGCAAGTAGATGGGCAGGAATCCGCCGATATCGTCGCGGGAGTAGCCGAAGCCCATTTGGGTGAGGTCGTTGGTGCCGAAGCTGAAGAACTCGGCGGTCTTGGCAATCTGATCGGCGACCAGCGCGGCGCGCGGGATCTCGATCATCGTGCCGACCATGTAGTTGACCTTGACCTTGCTTTGCTTGGCGACGTCCGCCGCGACCTGATGGATAATCGCGACCTGGTGGTCCAGTTCTTTTTGGGTGCCCACGAGCGGCACCATGATTTCCGGCAGCACCTTGATCTTCTTTTTGGTCAGTTCGGTGGCCGCTTCAAGGATGGCGCGCGCCTGCATCTCGGTGATTTCCGGATAGGCGATGCCCAGGCGGCAGCCGCGGTGGCCCAGCATCGGGTTGAATTCGTGGAGCGATTCCACGCGCGCCCGGATGTCTTCCGGGGCGACCTTGCACAATTTCGCCAGGTTGTTCAGTTCTTCCGGGTCTTCCAGCAGGCTGCCGACAAACTCGTGCAGCGGGGGATCGAGCAGGCGGACCGTGACGGGCTTGCCCGCCATGGCCTTGAAAATGCCGATGAAATCCGCCTTTTGGAACGGCAGGAGTTTCATGACGGCGGTGCGGCGTTCCGCTTCGTTCTGGGCGAGAATCATCTCGCGCATGTGGAGGATGCGCTCCGGTTGGAAGAACATGTGTTCGGTGCGCGCGAGGCCGATGCCTTCCGCGCCGAACTTCACCGCGATGGCCGCGTCTTCCGGGCGCTCCGCATTGGTGCGGACGTTGATCTGGCGGGTTTCGTCGGCCCATTGCATGATTTTCTTGTACCACTTGTTGGCGTCGGGATTGGCCGGCAGCACGGGCATCGCGGAGGCATACACCGTGCCCGCGGTTCCGTTCATGCTCATCCAGTCGCCTTCTTTAATCACTTTGCCGCCCACCGTGACCTGTTTCTTGGCGACGTCTATGTTCAGCGCGCCGCAGCCGACGATGCAGCACTTGCCCCAGCCGCGGGCCACCAGCGCCGCGTGGGAGGTCATGCCGCCCTTTGCGGTCAGAATGGCTTCCGCCGCATGCATGCCATGCACGTCTTCGGGCGAAGTCTCGTTGCGGACCAGAATGACTTTTTTGCCGTTTTCCTTCCAGGCTTGGGCGTCGTCCGCGGTGAAGACCACTTGGCCCACCGCGCCGCCGGGACCCGCCGGCAATCCTTTGGCGATGGCCGGCGTCTTTTTCTCGGCGGACGGATCGAGCATGGGGTGCAGGAATTCATCGAGTTGCTCGGGCCGCACCCGCATGATCGCGGTGTTCTTGTCAATCAGCTTGCTTTCCACCATTTCCACGGCCACGCGGACCGCCGCGAAACCGGTACGCTTGCCGGTGCGGGTTTGGAGCATATACAGCGTGCCGTCTTCAATCGTGAACTCGATGTCCTGCATATCCTTGTAATGCTTTTCGAGGGTGTTGCGGACATTGACGAGGGCCTTATAGGTCTTGGGCCACGCTTCTTCCAGAGACTTAATATGCTTGTTGTCCGCGGTCTTGGTGGCTTTGTTCAGCGGGGAGGGGGTGCGAATGCCCGCGACCACGTCTTCGCCTTGGGCATTGACCAGCCATTCGCCGTAGAAGGCGTTTTCACCGGTGGCCGGGTTGCGGGTGAACGCCACGCCGGTGCCGGAGGTGTCGCCCATAT
>CAYXPO010000391.1:4624-5151 GCA_964466925.1 uncultured Nitrospirales bacterium | reverse complement strand
GGAAACGACATTACGCAGGCCCTGTCCGCGGCCTTCGGCTTGACGTTCAGCGATGCCGAGCGCCTCAAGCGGGACCGCGGTTTCGCCCCGACCGGCGATCCGCAGAAAGACGGCAAGGGCGGAGAAGTCATCGGGCGCGTGCTGCAACGCCTGGTTTCCGAAATTCAGCGATCCTTCTCCTATTTCCGATCCCTCCCGGGGGGCGGGCAGGTCAACCGCGTGATCCTCTGCGGCGGCGGCGCGTGCCTGCGCAACATCATCCCCTATATGCAGCGGGAACTCGGCGTGGAAGTGCGCATCGCGCAACCTTTGGCGGGCCTCGCCATCGCGCCGTCCGCGCAACAGGTGAGCGAACGCCCCGAGCAGGCCTGCGTGGTGTTGGGGCTTGCCTTGCGCTGCTGTGAAACCGTCCCCATCGAAATCAACCTGATCCCGCCCCGGATTGTCGAGATGGCGCGGCGCAAAGAACAGGCCTTCTACTGGGCCATGTCCCTGGCGGCCGTCGCCCTTATCATGGCCTCCATCAT
>CAYXPO010000391.1:0-4614 GCA_964466925.1 uncultured Nitrospirales bacterium | reverse complement strand
AACGAAAACAAACTCGTCCGTCAACGGATTGACAGCCTGAAAAGGGCCATCAGCGCCTATGATCCTGAAATGGCCCAGCGCATCCGGCCCGGCGTCATCGCCGTGCCCCCTTCCGACTATGAAACCCAGCTCAAAGACGCCCGGGACAATATTGTCGCCCTCGAAAAAGACGTCAACGCCCTGGATACTCTCCGGGAATCGCGAAAATCCTGGCTCGAGGAAATGAGCATCATCAACGATTGCCGGCCTTCGTCCGGGAACGAATCGGTCTTCTTCAGCGCCATGGAAACGGTTGTTTTCAACAAGGCGCAAGGCCAGCCGGCGGGCGGCGGACGCCGCGGCGCGCGCGCCCCGGCAACCCCCCGCGCAGCCTCCCGGCAGGCCGCCGGAGCAGACGGAGCCACTATTCAGGGGTTCCCCGGCATCGAATCCAAGCAGGCGCCCGTGGCCCGGCGCGGGGGCCGCGGCGGGGGCGGCGAGGAAGGCCAGGGACGG
Source organism: uncultured Nitrospirales bacterium (assembly GCA_964466925.1). GTDB lineage: Bacteria > Hydrogenedentota > Hydrogenedentia > Hydrogenedentales > CAILVY01 > CAILVY01. Next base: position 4,119 of record CAYXPO010000391.1, on the reverse strand, counting down.
CGTGGACGGCGCGGGCAGAACCAGCCCGAAGCCGATGTGCTGCCGGTGGCCAATGGCATCAAAGTGCATGGTTTCGCCGACTCGGATACGGCGCTCAAGGAATTCGTGTCCTGTTTGTCGAATAAAGAAAAAATGCTTCCCAATGGGAAAACCCTGCGGGTGAGCCAACTGCTCTTCAGCGAATCCAGCGTTCAGAAATTCGGCTGGGATATCCTCATGAACGCCCCAATGGATGATCGCGCCCCCGCAAAACGCGATGTCAACGCCGAAGCCAGCCCGGATGGCCGCAGTGTGTTCTCCTTCACCGTAACGGTGCAGTTTGAAGGCGCGGCGAAAGAGGAAAGCCCGCCTCCGCCGCCGCCCGGCGAAGGGCCCTCCCCCGGCGAAGGGCCTCCACCCGGTCCGCCCCCCGCAGGCGGCCCGGTCCCCCCGAATCCCGGCCCGCCCCCCGGAGGCGGTGCGCCCCCTCCAAATCCCGGCCCGCCCCCCGCAGGCGCGGAAGGCGGCGGCGCGTTTGGGATGAAACCGCCTAATGTGGATGTGGATGGTCAATAGCCATGACGAAAGCACGCATCATATATGTTTTGATTCTCGCCGCGGTGCTCAGCGTCTATGTGGCCGTGTATCAATTTTATTTCAAAGAGAAACTGGCCCTCTACCGCCAGGATGTTCAACTGCGGGACACCCTGGAAGGCGCCTATGCCAATCTTCAGGAGAAATTTGGCGGGGCCAAGCCGGAAGTCGTGGTGCGCGAATGGCGCACCCAGATTCAACCCTGGTCCGACGCCGTATTGGACCGGGCGAAGTATTTTAATTACGGCGACTGGTTCATCCCGCGGGAGACAATCCCCACGCAGAGCACGGGCATCCTGAAGTTCACCTATGATGAAATGGCGAACAAGATGGTCGCGGACCTCTATAAGCGGGTCGGCGAGAAGATGGGCCAGTACGACCTTTTCCCGGAAGACATTCGCCAGCAAATCGGAATCCCCTCCCTCGAGGATTTGGCCGGGGTGGACGTCACCCTGGATCAAGTCAAGGAACATCTATCCCGCCTCACCTTTGGCATCCGGCTGTGCGATCTGTTGCTCGACGCCAAGGCCACCAGCGTTGAGAAAATCACGATTTGGCCCGTGCGCAAGGAAAAGAATCTGCTCGACTATCAAACCGCCGGGCTGGCGTTCACGATTGCCATGAAAGACCTCACCAGTCTGTTTGAAGAAACGCTCCATACCGCCGACCGGTATTTCAGCATTGACGCCCTTAAAATCACCTACCCGTATGTCGGTTACAACGTGGATCCCGAACTCAACATCGAGATGCTGCTTACCCAGGGCGCCTTTTCGGGCATGCCCAAGTTGAAGGAAGGCGCGGCGGGCGAAGCCGGGGCCGCCGGAGGAGCCCCCGGGGTTAAACCGGGCGCCGGCGCGACCCCCTCGGCCCGCGATGTGTATGACCGCAATATGAACCGGCCGCCCCGCCAGCAGTATCAGGAGCCCGGTTTCTTCGGGAAGGCATGGAAATTGTTTAAGCGCTATGTTCTGTACAGCAATTAAGGTTGAAACGGCCGTGAAAACACCGCCGGGAGCGATAAGAACGCGTGGATAAGTTAGTCGCGATAGGAAAATGGCTCTGGTATAACAAGGAGCGGTTTGTGCTCGTTGTGGTGATGGCCGTGTTCTGTTACCGGGTCTATGTGGTCCTGAATCCGCCCGCGCCCCCCACGGAAGTCCCCCCGCGCCCGCCCCGGAACGAGGTTCCCGAGGAACTCATGCCCCCCTCGCCCCCGATGATCCCGGCGCGGTCGTTGCCCGGCAATTATTCGGGACTATACAACAACAATCCATTCTGCTACTATTGTAAGGCGAGAAGCAATACGGCGACGGAAATCCGGCCGCAGGACCTCGGCATCAAGCTGCTTGCGATTCGGAAGCTGAATGACGGGCGGGTGCGTGCCCAGTTGAGCACCACCACGGTGCCCAAGCGTTGGTATAACGAGGGAGAACAATTTGAGGAGTTTGAACTCCAGGAAATTGACCCCGATAACAATACGGTTGTAATCTATTCGGAGCACTACGCGCGGCGATTCACCCTCACGATGGAAACGGGGGGGAGTTGAGTCATGCGCGGTGTTTTAGGTATAGTTCCCAAAAACAGCGGGAGGAAGACACGCTAATGAATACAGGGCACATACGAAGCATCACCGCGGGCGGCCTGGCGATCGTATTATTGGCTATGCTGCCGGCGATGGCTCAAAGTTCCCCAGACCCGGTACCGGCGAACCCGCCCGCAGTGGATGCCGCGGTTCCCGCCGCGCCTCCCTTGGACCCCGGAACCGCCGCTCCCGCCGCGGGCGCCTCGGAAGCCCAAGAGTACTTGCGGCGTGGTGTCGCCTTATACAAACGCGACCTGTACCGGGAGGCGCTCACCGAGTTCAACCGGGCGCTGGCCCTGGACCCCAATCTGGCCGAGGCCAAGGCATTCCAGGAAAAGTGCGCTGCGAAACTTCAGATTAGCGCCGCGGGCGTCGAGCCCTCCGCTGTTCCCACCTTTGAGACGGTTGACCCGAACACGATCAAGGCGGGCGAAGCCCCCCCGAAAAACGCCGGCGAGATTAAAAAAGAACGCGTGCGCACGCTGATGGCGGATGCCGTGCGGTATCTTGAAAATGAACGCTATGACACCGCGGTCGAAATTTACAGCAACATCCTGCTCATTGATCCGAATAACCGCGAGGCCCGCGAAGGGCTCCACAAAGCCTCGCTGGGTGCACATCAGGACGCCATTCGCGAGTCGGAACTGACGGTGAAAGAAAACCGTTCCATGGCCCGCGAATATGTTGAACGCTCGAAGAAATACCCGGACGGCGCCGACGCCACCGGCATCAAACCCTATCGGTTCACCGTGCCCGAAATTGAAGAAGAGCATGTCGCCACAAAAGAGCGGACAAAACTCGAACAAACCCTCGAGTCCCCCGTCAGTGTCGAATTCGAGGATATTCATGTCAGCGATATCGTGGCCTTCATCGCCGACAGTTATGGAATTAACATCGTCATTGACACCCGCGCGGTGGAGCCCCCCAAGAAGGTCGCTCCCGCCGCACAAGGCGCTCCCGCCGCCGCTCCGGCGGCCCCCGCCCCCACCGCCCCTAAAGGCGCACGGCCCGGCGGCGCACAAGCCCGGCGCGCGGAACGGCGCGCGGCGGCCGGTGCGGGAGGACCGGGCGGTGGCGCGGGCGGCGCTGCGGGGTATGCCGCCAATTTCGCCCAAAATGCCCAAATGGACTCCACATATGGCTTCAAATCTGACGGAATTGTGCCCTACATTACGTTGAAGGACGTGACGCTGAACCAGGCCTTGCAGGCACTGCTGCGGCCCTTGGGGCTGGATTATTCCGTGCAACCCGGATTCATCTGGATTAGCAAGCCCGAAATCATCCGGCAGGAAACCTTCGAGGAATTGGAAACGCGCTATTATGAATTGCGCAACGCCGGTGCGGAAAGCCTTTTCAAACTGGTGCTGGTCAATCGTTTTGGCTCCTTCGGCGGCATGAGTGGATATGGCGGCGGTTATGGCGGGGGCCGCATGGGCGGCATGGGCGGTTACGGTGGCATGAGCGGCTATGGCGGTATGGGCGGAGGAACCCGTTATGGCGGCGGCTATGGCGGCATGAGCGGTGGCTACGGCGGCCGGAGCAGTTACGGCGGGAGCAGTGGTGGCTACGGCGGCGGCTATGGCCGGAGCGGCTATCGTAATATCGCCTTGGGCGGCGCGGATGTGGACGGCGACGATGCTAATGGGTTGGCCTTTGCCCAATATGGCGGGTATGGCCGGAGCAGTGGCGGCTACGGCGGCGGGTATGGCGGCGGCTATGTCGGCTTGTGCGGCTGGTATGGCGGCAGCCGTATGGGTGGCTTGGGCGGCTATGGCGGCATGAGCGGCGGGTATGGCGGCATGGGCGGCATGAGAGGCGGCATGGGCGGCGGTGCGGATGTCACCTCCGTAAGCAATATTTCCGATTTGTTCAGCCGGTACAGTGATGCCATGGTGGGGGAACCACCCGCGGATATCGGCGTGGTGGGGCTCTCCAGCGCGCCCAACGGCGCGGCCAGCCGCCGT
>CAYXPO010000390.1:0-5188 GCA_964466925.1 uncultured Nitrospirales bacterium | reverse complement strand
ACCGGACAACCCGCCGGCGTGGTGGAAGGCGGCGTGCTGGAACATCAACTGCGCGAACTCGAAGTGGAATGCCTGGCGCTCGAAGTGCCGGAACACATTCTGGTGGACGTCAGCCATCTCAATATCGGCGACAGCGTGCATGTTTCCGACTTGATTGTGCCCGAAGGCATCACCATCCTCACCGACCCGGAACGTCCGGTGGCCTTGATTACCATTCCGCGCGCGATTGTGGAAGCGGGCCCGTCCGAAGCCGCGGCCGAGGGTGCGGAAGGCGCCGCCGAAGGCGAAGAGAAGAAGGAAGGCGAAGCCGACAAGAAGAAGGAAGGCGAAGCCGACAAGAAGAAGGACGACAAGGCGGAAAAGAAGAAGTAATCGTTGCTTGTTTTCTGCGGTTGGTTTTGGGCGCACGGCGCGGGAGCCTGCGCCCCGCCCGGTGGAAAGGTTGGCCGCGTGAAAATTATCGTGGGTTTGGGCAATCCCGGCGCCCGCTACCGCCATACCCGGCACAATGTGGGTTTTCGCGTACTGGACCGGGTTGCCGGGGAATTGGGCGCGGCCTTTGACCGGCAGAAGCATGACGGCCTGCTCGCGGAAGCACGGTATCAAGACGAAAAGGTCCTGTTGCTGAAACCGATGACGTTTATGAATCGCAGCGGCGATTGCGTCGCCCCGGTGGCCCGCAATAAAATCTCCGCCCTGAGTGATATACTGGTTGTAGTGGACGATGTGAACCTGCCCTTGGGCAAGATACGCCTGCGCCCGGAAGGCAGCGCCGGCGGGCACAACGGCTTGAAATCAATAGTTGAACGGGTCGGCGGCCAGGGCTTTCCGCGGCTGCGGTTGGGCGTGGGCGATGACCGCCAAGGCCGGGATTTGGCGGACCATGTGCTGTCCACGTTCCGCCCGGACGAACTGCCCGCCGTGGAGGCAATGCTGGATCAGGCCGCGGCCGCCGCAGTGTGCTGGCTGCGCGAAGGCATTGAACCGGCCATGACGCGGTATAACTGAGGAAACACGATGCAAGATGTCAAGAAACACACGATGAGCGTGCTGGTGGAAAACCATTTTGGGGTGCTGGCACGGGTTTCCGCCATGTTCAGCACACGGGGGTATAATATTGACAGCCTGTGCGTCGGAGAGACGAACGATCCCGCGATCTCGCGCATGACCGTGGTGGTCCGGGGCGATGACAAGGTGCTGGCCCAGATTATCCAACAATTAAACAAGCTGGTGGACGTGATTGAAGTCCAGGACCTGACGCAGGGCGATTTTGTGGAGCGGGAACTGGTGATGGTGAAGGTCAAGGCCGGGAGCAAGCAGCGGGCGGAAGTGGTGGAGATTGCCAATATTTTCCGGGCCAAGGTGGTGGATATCGGCGCCGCCTCGATGATTATGGAAATTACCGGCGCGGAAGGCAAAATCACCGCGTTCGTGAACATGATGAGCGCCTTTGGGATCGAGGAATTGGTGCGCACCGGCGAAATCGCCATTTCCCGGTGCGGAAATTAGGGTCACGGCCATGCAGGGCAATCAACAGTTGGGAAAAGGAAGCGGGCGCACCGGCGCGCTCGAACGACGGTCCGCGGGTCCGGCGTTACGCGGAGACTCCCCCGCCGCAGCATCCATGCTGCGGCTTTTTTATTTTATGCGGTCTGATGAGTACAATGGAAGGCCTGTGCATACACGGCGGAAAGGTATGGATTCGTGAAAACATTGCTGCAATTACAGTCCCTCGATTTGAAAATCGAGGCGTTGAAAGCGCGGGAAAGCGAAATCCCAAAGCAAAAGGAAAAATTCGAGATACGGAAAAAACGGCTTGCGGAGGAACTCAACCAAAGCGAACAGCGGTGCAAAGCGCTGATGGTGGAGCAACGCGAGTGCGAAGTGGATATCCAGCAGAAGGAGGCGCAAATCAAGAAGTACGACGTGCAACTCCTGGGGGTCAAGAAAAACGAGGAGTATCAGGCGCTCTTGCACGAAATGGACGCGCTGAAGAAACAAAATTCCCTGAAGGAAGAACGGGTCATCGCCTTGATGCTCGAGATTGACGAAGCCAAGGCGCATTTGGAGGAAGACAAAAAACGCATTGCCGGGGGGATGAAGGAGCTGGACGCCCAAATCGCGAAGGTTGACGAAGAACTGGCCGCCACGGTGGCGGAACGGAAGGGGCTGGAGAACGAGCGCCAGCCGCTGCTGAAAGACATCGAGGCGGAAATGCTGTCCCGCTACACCCGCATCCGCGCGTCGAAAAAGACGGGCGCGGCGGTGGTGCCGCTGCGCGGCGAGTCGTGTTCGGGGTGCCACATGCGGGTCACCGCCCAAATTATCAATGAAATCATGGCCGGGAACAAACTCCATGCCTGTCATCATTGCGGGCGGCTGCTCTATCACGCGGACAATTTTGAGGATGCCCCTCTTCTTTAAGAGGCGACAAATAGACGCTTATGGGTTTTCTCAAACGCAAAAAAGTGGATGACAACGAGCCCCGGAAGACCAATATTCCGGACGGGCTGTGGATGAAATGCGCGGGCTGTCAGGAAACCATTTTCCGAAGCGAATTGGAAGACAACGCCCATGTGTGCCCGGCCTGCGGCTGCCATCACCGGATCGGCGCGCGGCGGCGCATCGAACTTACCGCGGACCCGGATACCTTCCAGGAAATCAACGCAGGGATGGAGACCGTGGACCTTTTGGGGTTCACCGCGGCCGGAGAGCCCTATGGCGTCCGCATTGCCCGCGCCAAAGAACAATCCGGCCTGAATGAGGCGCTTGTCACGGGATTTGCGCGCATCCACGGGGTGCGCACCGCCTTGGGCGTGATGGACGGCTCGTTTATCATGGCCAGCATGGGCTCCGTGGTGGGGGAGAAATTCTGCCGCCTAGTCCGTGCGGCCATCCAGGAACGAACACCGGTGGTGGTGTTCGCCGCCTCCGGGGGCGCGCGCATGCATGAAGGCATTCTCGCCTTGATGCAAATGGCGAAAACCGCCGACGCCGTCCGGCAAATCCACGAAGCCGGCCTCCCGTACATCACCATTCTCACCGACCCCACCTCCGGGGGCGTGCTGGCCAGTTTCGCAAGTCTCGGCGATATCGTAATTGCGGAGCCCGGCGCCTATATCGGTTTCGCCGGCGCCCGGCTCATTGAAGGCGCCCTGAAAATCAAACTCCCCGAGGGGTTTCAGCGGGCCGAGTTTCAATTTGAAAATGGCTTCATTGACAAAATCGTCAAGCGCACCGAACTTCCTGAATTTCTCGGACGGCTGTTGCGGATGCTTGCGCCGGACAGCGCGAAACTCCCCCTGCCGGAAACTGAATAACGCATATTTACTGGGCCGCCATGAACGAATCCTTCCCACGGCATTCCTATTCCAGCTTGCGCGAGTATCTCTTCGGACTCTCGTTGCACGGCATCAAACTGGGTCTCCAGAACATCCAAGCCCTGCTCGATGCCGCGGATCATCCGGAGCACGCCTATCCCTCGATTCATGTGGCCGGCACCAACGGCAAAGGCAGTGTCACCGCCATGACGGGGGCCATGCTGCGCGCCGCCGGGCTGCGCGTGGGCCGGTTCACCAGCCCCCATATCATTGATCTGCCGGAACGGTTTCAGATTAACGGCGAATGCATTTCGGAAGAGGCGCTGGCCCGGCACACGGCCTTTTTCCAGCGCGCCGCCGAGTCCCTTGACGCGCCGCCAACCTTTTTCGAACTCAACACCGCCATCGCGTTTCGCTGGTTCGCCGAGGAACAGGTGGATGTGGCGGTGATAGAAGTGGGGATGGGCGGACGCCTGGATTCCACGAATGTGATCACGCCGCTCGTTTCGGTGATCACGAACATTGATCTTGAACACACCCAGTACCTCGGTGACACGCTGGAGAAGATCGCCTTTGAAAAGGCCGGCATCCTGAAGGAAAAGGTTCCCGCAATCCTGGGCGCAATGCCGCCGGGGCCGTTACGGGTGATACACGATCGTGCAGCGGAATTGGGCTGCAAGACGCGGGTGGCGGGGCATGATTTTTGTCATTCCGTGAGCGGGGACCTCTGGAACCAGCGGTTCTCGTATTCCAGCGAATCCCTGCATATTGAGGACGCCGCCCTGGGGCTGCCGGGCCGGTATCAGGGAGAAAACGCCGCCGTGGCCGTGGCGGCGGCACAATCCGTGCAACCCCATTTTCCTTCCTTGAATACCGGCGCCATTCTTCAGGGATTGTCGGAAGCGCGCTGGCCCTGCCGCCTGGAGCGAGTCTTGGAACATCCCCCCGTGATCATGGACGTGGCCCACAACGTGGCGGGAGCACAACGTCTGGCCGAAAGCGTGGGAGCGTGCATCGTGATTCTTGCCGTGGCCTCCGACAAAGACGTCAAAGGAATGATCGAGGTTCTCGCCCCGCATGCCCAGCCGTTTATTCTGACCAAGTTTGAAGGGAAACGGGCGCTTCCGCTGGACCTGCTCCGGCAAGCGGCGGGGAATCACCCCCACCTAACAGCGGAAAATCTCCAGGAGGCCATCGCCCTTGGCATGCGTCAGGCGAATTCCCGATTGCCGCTGCTGATTACCGGGTCCATCTACACGGCGGGGGAAGCGCGGCAACTATTGACCGCCCGGTATGGCGCGGCCCCGCTGCGATTCTAACCGGATTGGCCGTGCATGTTCTTGGCAGGCATTCCCGCGCCTGCGTCAGTCAATGCCCGGGCAGTAGCCGTCCTCGGTAAGCTGTTCGGGGCAGGAATGGTAGATGCCGATATTGAAAAACTGGATGATGCGGAGCAATTCGGTCAGGTTGATGGACCAATCCTGGGGGGCGTAATCACTGTCATGGGGCGTGCATCCGGTGCCGCCGGGGCCGGGCGCATACCCGTCTTCGGTGCCCCCCTCACAATGAAGCCCGGCGGTGTTAAAAAACTGAATGATGCGAAGCAATTCCGACAGGCTGATCTGGTTGTTGCCGTCCTGGTCCGCAGTATGGATTTTCCCGCTGTCTTCGCTGGGGATAACGGTAAGCACGGAGGTGGTGCGGCGTTCGCCGGACTCCCGGAGGCGGCAGAGGCCCTGGCCGGTGATCACGCGCAGGCCGGTGGCGCTGGCGGGAATGGCGATGCGGTAGGTGAACGTCAGGGGAAACGACGGCAAGGGAAACCAGGCGAATTCGAGCAGGCCCGAGGTGCCGGGCAAGGGGGCAAC